>NZ_CP028843.1:3092500-3135000 GCF_003058325.1 Methylobacterium currus | reverse complement strand
ACCCGCGCCGCCTGCATCCAGGCCGGGTTGCCGAAGAACGCCTCGTACCAGCGCAGGGAATAACCCGGCGGCGGAAAGGTAAGGAACCGCGCGTTCGAGAACGACATCGGCACCACGATCAGGATCGGCAGCACCAGGAACAGCAGCACCAGCGCGACGACGATGCCCAGGCCCAAGCGGGCGGGGAGAGAGACCGGCATGGTCAGCGCGCCCCCATAATCCGCTCGACCGGGACCACCCGGGAGGCGAGCCAGAACAGGGCTGCCACGCAGACGAGCAGCACCACGCCGATGGCGCTCGCTGCGCCCCACTGGTTGTAGATCTCGACGTTGCGGCTCACCAGCATCGACACCATGAAGGTGCGCCCGCCGCCGAGCAGTTCCGGGGTGATGTAGAAGCCGAGCGCCAGGACGAAGACCAGGACCGTGCCGGCGACGACGCCCGGCATCGAGAGCGGCAGGAAGACCCGGAGAAAGACGTGGGCCGGGCCGCCGCCGAGGCTGGCGCCGGCCAGCATCAGGTCCCGGGGAATGCGCTGCATCGTGGCGTAGAGCGGCAGCACCATGAAGGGCACGAGGATGTGCAGGGTGGCGAGCACCGTGCCGAACTCGTTGTTGATGAGGGCGATGGGCTGATCGGTGAGCCCGAGGCCCTGGAGGGCGGCGTTCACCAGGCCGCGGCGCTGCAGCAGCACCATCCAGGCATAGGCCCGTACCAGCACGCTGGTCCAGAACGGCAGGATCACCAGGCCGAGCACCACGACGCTCCAGCGCCGCGGCAGGGTCGCGGCGGCGTAGGCGACAGGATAGCCGAGGCCTAGGGCCAGCACCGTGACGGTGAGCGCGATGCGGAAGGTGAGCAGGAAGCTGCGCCAGTAGATGTCCTCGGTGAGGAAGCGCCGGTAATGCTCGAGGCTGAACGCGCCGTCGGCGGTGATCGACTGCACGGCGAGCCAGAGGAGCGGCACCACGAGCAGCACCGTGACCACCGCAAGGGCCGGAAAGAGCAGAGCGAGGACCAGGAGGGCTTCGCGCCGCTCGTACCGCCGCAGGGCGGTGCTGGCATGGGTCATGGCGGGGTGTCCGGTGCGATGAAGCGGCGGGACGAAGGCTGAAGTGCGAGACGAGCGTCGCCTCGAACCCTCCCCCTCTGCGGGGAAGCGTTCAAGGGCGGCGGCGCGACCCTCACTTCTTCTGCACGAACTCGGCCCAGCGCTTGAGCGTGGCGTCGCCGGCCTCCGAGGTCCACCACGCGGCCGAGAGCACCGCCTGCTTCTTGGCATTGTCGGGGGCGCTCGGCAGCTTGGCGGCGAGCGAAGCCGGGATGATGCCGGTGTCGAAGGCCGCCGGGTTGCCCGGGCCGTACGGGATGTTGAGCGGCAGGTTGGCCTGGAGCTTCGGGTCGATCGCCTGATTGACGAACTTTACCGCGGTGGCGAGGTTCGGGGCGTTCTTCAGGATGCAGAGCGAGGTATTCTGCAGGACGCCCTGGTTGAACGTGTAGTCGGCATCCGCCCCGGCCTCGATCACCGCGGCGGCGCGACCGTTCCAGATCATCTCCATGTCGACCTCGCCGCCCTGGAGCAGCAGGGCCGACTGGCCGCCGGAGGTCCACCACACGCTGATATGAGGCTTGATCTCCTCGAGCTTGCGAAAGGCGCGGTCGACGTCGAGGGGATAGAGCGTGTCCGGCGTGACGCCGTCGGCCATCAGCGCCGCCTCGAGGGTCGCAAACGGGTGGTTGCGCAGGGCCCGGGCGCCGGGAAATCTCTTCACGTCCCAGAAATCGGCCCAGCTCTGCGGCGGGCTCTTGCCGTACTTGCTCTTGTTGTAGGCCAGCACGCTCGAATAGAACTCGTAGGGCACCGAGTACTCGGTCTTGTAGGCGGCCGGGATGGCGGCGGCGTTCGGGATCTTCGAGAAGTCGAGCGTCTCGATCAGCCCGGCCTTGCCGCCGCGCAGGCAATCCTGGATCGGGGTGTCGACCACGTCCCAGGTCGGCTTGCCGGTCGCGCCCTGCGTGCGGATCACCGGCCACGCATCGGGGGCGCTGTCCTGGTTGATCGTGATGCCGAGCGCCTTGGCGGCCGGATCGAGGATCGCCACCGTCTGGGCCTGCTGGTAGGCGCCGCCCTGCGACACGAAGGTGATCTGCTCGGCGGCCGAAGCCGGGGAGGCCGCCACGTGGACGGGTCCCAAGGCGAGGCAGGCCAGGACGGTGGTACGAATGAGCGACGCCATCTCGACTTCCCCTCTGTTGAAGACCGTATTCAGCGGCCGATCGCGTCCAGGAATTGGTACCAGCCGGCGACGAGCCGGATCGCCGGCTCGCGCAGGCCGTAGAATGGCACGGGCTTGAAGCCGCCGGCACCGAGCAGCGCCACGTCCGGGCTCTCGCCGAGGGCGAAGGCGGCCGCCAGGCCTCCCAGATGGGTCGACATCGCGACCCCGGCGCCGTTGTAGCCCATGGCAAAGCTCACCCGGTCGTCGAGCCGTCCGACATGCGGGAACGCATCGAGCGTCATGCCGACGAGGCCCGACCAGCGATGGTCCACCGGCGTATCGGCGAGCGCCGGGAAGGTGCGCACCATCGCCCGGCGCAACGTGGCGAAGGCGGCCTCGGAATCCTCGCGCCCGAAGGCGCCGCGGCCGCCGAATACCATCCGGTCATCGACCATGCGGAACCAGCGCATCATCCGCCGCGTCTCGACGTAGATCCGCCGGCTCGGCAGGATCGCGGCCCGCAGGTTGGCGGATAGCGGCGCCGTGGCGAGGATCGCGCTGCGGAACGGGATCAGGCGGGTGCGCAAGGGCGCGGCTGCCCCGGTGAGATCGGTGTAGCCGTTCGTCGCCACGATCACCTGGCGCGCCCGCACCGCACCGCCCGGCGTCTCGACCCGGATGCCGCCCGCCTCGCGGTGGAGGCTCAGGGCGGGGCTCGCCTCGTGGATCGCGATCCCCTTGGCATCGACCGCCCGGGCCAGGCCGCGCGCGTAGTTGAGCGGGTGCAGGCCGCCGGCCTTGGCCGAGAGCACGCCGCCGACGAAGTCCGTCGAGCCGGTCTCGGCCTCCACCGCCTCGCGGGAGAGCGCGGTGACGGAGGAATCGCCCATCTCCCGGCGCATCCATTCCATGTCGGCGACGGTCGCCGCGAGCGTGTGGAGCGTATGGGCGCATTTGAGCTGGCCGACCCGGGCGTAGCTCGCTTGCGTGATGCCGTGCTCGGCGATCAGCCGCTCCAGGGTCTCGACCGAGGCATAGGCGATGGCATGCATGCGCTTGGCCACCGCGATTCCGTGCTGCGCGGCGATGGCCTGGAACGAGGGGCGGAACTTCGCCGAGACGCCGCCGCCGTTGCGCCCGCTCGCGCCCCAGCCGATCGTGCTCGCCTCCAGCACCACGGCCCGCTCCCCGCGCTCGGCCAACGCCAGCGCCGCCGCGAGGCCCGTATAGCCGCCGCCGATGATCGCGACGTCCGCCTGGACGTCGCTCTCGAGCGGCCCGAAGCGTCCGGCCGGCACCGCGCCGGCGGCCCAGAGGGAGGCGACCGGAGGCTTCGGGAAGGCGGCCATCGTCAGGCCGCCTGCCGGGCGCCGGCCGCGAAGGCCGCGTCGACGGCGTCGGCGAGCTGTTCCAGCGTCGGGAAATGGTAGTCCGGCGTGGTCAGCCGGGCCGGCTCCGGCGTGCCGCCGAATCCCTCGAGCCCCTGGCGGCGCTCGATCCAGCACACCGAATAGCCGAGGTCCCGGGCGACGCCGATGTCGTGATACTGGCTCTGGGCGACGTGGAGCATGTCGCTCTGCTTGTAGCCGAAGGCCGATTGGCGGCCGCGGTTGAAGGCGAAGAATTGCGGGTCGGGCTTGGCGACGCCGGCCTCGTCGTAGGTGACGCTGTCGTGGAACGGGTTGCCGAGGGTGTGGGAGTAGAACGAGAAGGCCGAGCGGTCGGCATTGGTCATCGCGACGAGGCGGTAGTGCCGGCGCAGGCGCTTCAGGGCCGCCACCGAATCCCGGAAGGCCGGCCAGCGCAGCACCGAGAGCTGGAACGCGTCGGCATCGGCGTCGCCGTTCGGGAAGCCGAGCTCCTTCGCGACGTGGCGGTAGACGTCGGAAAACACCTCGCTCGAGCGCTCGTAGTTCAGCTCGCGGCCCTTGAGGTAGTGAGAGAAGATCCGGGCGTCGCTCAGCTCCTCCTGGCTGCGGCCGGAGACCGCGCGGAGGTGGTCGAGGATGCCCTTCTCGAAGTCGATCAGGGTGCCGACGACGTCGAAGGTGAGGACCTTGAAGCTGTCGAGCGAGGGAGCGGTCATGGATGGCTTCTCCGAAGGATCGGGGGACGACGGGGCTCAGGCCGGTTCCGCCGGGACGACGATCGTGTCCTGCGGGTGGATGAGGACGGTGAGGGGCGCACCGACGGGAGGGATCGCGCTGCGCCCGGCATGGTGGGCCGGCTGGCGCAAGGAGATCTCCGGCCCGCCGTCGAGGGCGAGGAAGACCTTCAGGCTCTCGCCCTGGTAGACGATGTCGGTCACGCGCCCGGTCAGCCGGTTGTAGCCGTCGGGCAGGCTCCCGCCGGCGACGACGAGCTTCTCGGTCTGGAGCGCCAGGAGGAGCGCGTCGCCCTCCGGCAGCGGCCGGGCGCTGCGCAGGATGGCGGGGCCGAGGGCGACGCCGTCGGCGCTCGAGCGGGTCACTGGCACCAGGGTCGATTCGCCGATGAAGCTCGCCACGAAGGCGCTCGCCGGCCGGTCGTGCAGGCGCTCGGGCGTGTCGACCTGGGCGAGGCGCCCGCCGCGCAGGATCGCGATGCGGTCGCTCATCGTCAGCGCCTCGCGCTGGTCGTGCGTGACGTAGACGATGGTCGCTTCGAGCTGCCGGTGCAGCCGGCGCAGCTCGATCTGCATCGACTCGCGCAGCTGCTTGTCGAGGGCCGAGAGCGGCTCGTCCATCAGGATCAGACGCGGCCGGAAGACGATGGCGCGGGCGAGCGCCACGCGCTGGCGCTGGCCGCCGGAGAGCTGCGAGATCGCCCGCGCCTCGTAGCCGCCGAGCTCCACCATCGCCAGGGCCTCGGCGACGCGCCGGCCCCAGGTGGCCTTCGGCTCGCGCCGCGCCCGCAGGGGGAAGGCGACGTTCTCGGCCACGCTGAGATGCGGGAACAGGGCGTAGTTCTGGAACACCACCCCGATGCCGCGCTTGTGCGGCGGCACGAAGGTGACGTCGACCCCGCCGAAATGCACGCTGCCGGAGGACGGCACCGTGAAGCCGCCGAGGATGCCGAGCAGCGTGGTCTTGCCGGAGCCGGAAGGTCCGAGCAGGGACAGGAACTCGCCCGGCGCCACGTCGAGCGAGACGTCGTCGAGGGCCGTGAAGGCGCCGTAGCGCCGGGTCGCGTTGCGGATCGAGACCCCGATGCTGCCGCCGGAAAGCGGCCCGCCCTTCACGCCCGAGTTCGATCCCGCTGCCGTCATCGTGGAATGCCGCCTTCGCGTCCGGTGCCACCGACAGGAGAAAGCTCACAAAAGCGGCGCTGCGGTTCAATGTCGAAAAAATCCGCAGTGCCATAACCACTGGTTATGAGGTCTCGAAGCAGGCCCGCATCAGCCCGAGCTCCGGATAGAGCCGGTCGACCCGCGCGACGTCGGCCTGCATCTCGGCGACGAGCCAGTCGCGCACGGAGGCGACGGAGCGGCGCAGGGGCCGGGAGCGCAGGTGGATGAGCTGGCACATCCGCGCCGTGCGGGTGAGGCGCTCCGCCGCCGGCACGAGGTCGCCGGTGGCGAGCCAGTGCGAGACCACGCTCATCCAGCCGAGCGCGACGCCCTGACCGAGAAGGGCGGCCTGCAGCACCACGGCATAGTCGGAGAAGTTGAGGGAGGCGCGCGAGCCGTTCCAGTCCGGCCCGGGATCGACCCCGCCGGTCCACATCGGCGAGGTGGCCGTGAGGTTGACGAAGGTGGTGCGGCTCTCCGGGTCGGCCTCCCGGCCGGCGCGATAGACCGGGCTGCAGACCGGCAGCATCACCTCGTTCATCAGGAACAGGGCCTCGTGGTCGAGGTCCGGCCCTTCGACGAAGCGCATGCCGAGATCGACGTCGTCGACCGGGCCGGCAAGCGCCCCCGGGATGAGCTGGAAGCGGAAATCGACCGAGGGAAACGCCTCCTGCAGGGTGTTGATGCGCGGCATCAGCCAGTGGGTCGTGAAGGCCGAGGACAGGGAGAGCGTGACCGTGTCGATGCCGGTGCGGCGGATGTCGATCTCGCGCAAGGCCGCCTCGATGCCGCGGAACCCGTCCGCCACCCGCCGGTACAGGATCGCCCCGTCCTCGGTCAGCGCGATTCCCTCGTTGGTGCGATCGAGCAGGCGCACGCCGAGATGCCGCTCGAGCTGCGCCATCGCCTTGCTGATCGCGGGCTGGGTCACGTTCAGCTCGGCCGCGGCCCGGGTGAAGCTGGTGTTGCGCGCCACCGCCTCGAACACGAACAGGGCGTGGTTGGAGGGCAGCATGCGGCGGAGCGGGTTCATGATCTCGGATCTCGTCGCATCTCGTCGCATCCCGAAGCGGGGCCGGCATCCCGGGGACGATCGATGCCGGTCTTCCACGTCGCCGCGGGCGGCACCATACCGGTCGAGGCCGTCCGATTTCGCTGCCAGCCCCGGTCGATCTCCGTCCGGTTGCCTGATACCGTCCCGGGAAACAGACACGTCAGGGAGGTCACGATGGCGGAGAGCGAGCAGTTCGAGAAGGGTCTCGAGGTTCGTCGGGCGGTGCTCGGGGCGGACTACGTCGACAGCAGCCTCGCCAAGGCCGACGACTTCATGATGGCGTTCCAGCGGATCACGACCGAGTGGTGCTGGGGCTATGCCTGGACGCGGGACGGGCTCGACCGCAAGACGCGCTCGATGCTCAACCTCGCGATGCTGACGGCGCTGTCGAAGCCCGCGGAACTCAAGCTGCACGTCAAGGGAGCGCTGGCCAACGGCGTCAGCGTCGAGGAGATCAAGGAGATCCTGCTCCACGCCACCGTCTATTGCGGCATCCCCTCCGGCCTCGAGGCGTTCAAGGCCGCGCACGAGGTGCTGAAGGCCGAAGGCGCCCTCTCCGACAAGACGTGACCGGCTGCGCGCCGAGGGAAGACCGATCGGATGAAGACATCATGAGCCTCGACCCGTCATTCGCGCGCATCGCCTTCCTGGGCCTCGGCAAGATGGGGCTGCCGATGGCGAGCCGCCTCGTCGCGGCGGGCTGGATGGTCGCCGGGTTCGATCCGTCCCCGGCGGCCGCCGAGGCTTTCGTGGCGGCCGGCGGCCGGGCGGCGGCCTCGGCGAGGGAGGCGGCGGATGGGGCGAGCGTCGTCGTGACGATGCTGCCGGACGGCAAGGCGGTGCGCGCCGTCCTCACCGGCCCCGACGGGGTCGCGTCGTGCCTCGCCCCGGGCGCGATCGTGATCGACATGAGCTCGTCGGCGCCGGTCGGCACCCGCGACCTCGCGCGGGAACTGGCCGGCGCAGGGGTGGTCCTCATCGACGCTCCGGTCTCGGGCGGGGTGAAGCGCGCCGTCGACGGCTCCCTCGCCATCATGGTCGGCGGGGACAAGGCCGACGCGGTGCGGCCGCTCCTGGACTGCATGGGCAGCTCCCTCTTCGAGACCGGCCCGGTCGGCTCAGGCCACGCCATGAAGGCGCTCAACAACTACGTCTCAGCCGCGGGACTCACCGCCGCCTGCGAGGCGCTCCGCATCGGCGCCAGCTTCGGCCTCGACCCGGCGCTGATGACGGACATCCTGAACGTCTCGACGGGCCGCAACAATTCCACGGACGTCAAGCTCAAGCCCTACGTGATCCCGAAGACCTACACGTCGGGGTTCTCCATGGCGCTGATGGCGAAGGACCTGCGCACCGCGGACGATCTTGCGCGCCACGAGGGCATCCCGGCGCCCCTGTCGCGGACGGTCGCGGCCCTGTGGCAGGACGCCCTCGCGGATCTCGGGGCGGAGGCGGACCACACCGCGATCGACGCGTTCCTGGCGGCGCTGCCCACGCCACCGAAAGAGTGATCGGACCATCAACGCGAGACGGGGGGAGGTCGGCGTGTCGGTCTACGAGGTCATCGCGCTGCGCTACGCGACGCATGAGCGGCCGGCATCGGCGAACCTCCTCTACGCGCCGCCCGACGGCGATCCGCACGACGCGGCCATGCCCATCGACTACTTCGTCTGGGTAATCCGCAACGACGAGCGGGTGGTCGTCGTCGATACCGGGTTCGACTGGCCGGCCTGCGAGGCCTATGGCCGGACCATGCTGCGCCACCCCGTGGAGGGATTGCGGGCGCTCGGCATCGACCCGGCGACGGTGCGCGACGTGATCGTCACGCATCTCCACTACGATCACGCCGGCAACCTGTCGGCCTTCCCGCACGCGACCTTCCATCTCCAGGATGCCGAGATGGCCTACGCGACGGGGCGCTGCATGTGCCACGCGCGGCTGCGCGGCGCCTTCTCGGTGGAGGATGTCTGCACCATGGTGCGGCGGGTCTACGAGGGGCGGGTCGCCTTCGTGGACGGCACGGGGGAGATCGCGCCGGGCATCACGGTCCATGCGGTCCCGGGGCACACGCGGGGCTTGCAATGCGTGCGGGTCGAGACGGCGCGCGGCCCGGTCGTCCTCGCCTCCGACGCCGCCCATTTCTACGCGAACCTCGCCCAGCAGAATCCCTTCCCGATCGTGGTCGACGTCGCCGCGATGATGGAGAGCTGGCGTATCCTCGCGCGGCTCGCCGGCGACCCAGAACGGATCGTGCCCGGCCACGACCCGCTCGTCATGGCCCGCTATCCGCGGCATCCTAAGACGGAGATCGAGGCCGTGCTCCTCCATCGGCCGCCGCAGGATCCGGCATAGCGCCGGCCGTCCGCACGGGCCGCGATTCTCAAATCTGATTTCGCCGCCCGCGCGAACGTCCCTATCCTGCACGGCACCTCGGATGGCCTGGGATGACGACGCCGCACCGATGCTCCGGGGATTCCCGCTCCGCCTCGCCGGTGAGGCGGCGCGACGTCCTCGCCTGGCTCGGGGGAACGGTCGCCCTCCCGCGCGCGGCGCAGGCGCAGGCGCAGGCGGATCCGGCCCTGCCCGTCATCGGCTATCTCGCCCCCGAATCGCCCGAGCCCTTCGCCAGCCGGCTCGCCGCCTTCCGCGACGGCCTCGCCGAAACGGGCCTCGTTGAGGGGCGCGACGTCGCGATCGTTTTTCGCTGGGCCGAGGGGCGCTACGAGCGGCTGCCCGGCCTCGCGCAGGAGCTGGTCGCGCGCGGGGTCGCGGTGCTGGCCGCGACCGGCGGCGCGCCCGCGGCGCTCGCCGCGAAGGCCGCCACCACGACGATCCCGGTCATCTTCGAGATGGGCGGCGACCCGGTCGCGCTCGGCGTCGTGCAGGACCTCGCGCGCCCGCACGGCAACCTCACGGGCGTGTCGAGCCTCAGCGTCGAGGTGTCGGGCAAGCGGCTGGAATTCCTGCACGAGGCCGTGCCGGGCGCCTCCACCTTCGCGGTGGCGTTCAACCCGACGAGCCCGACCACGCCCGCGCAGCTGCGCTCCCTGCACGAGGCCGCCGAGAGCTTGAGCGTGCGGCTCCAGGCCTCCCCGGTCGGAAGCGAGGCGGATTTCGAGCCGATCTTCGCGGGCGCCGCGGCGCGGCGGCCCGCGGGGCTCGTCTTCACCTCCGATCCCTACTTCGCCCTGCGCAGCCGGCTGCTGGCCGATCTCGCGCTCCGCCACGCCCTGCCGGCGGTCACGCAGACGCGGGATTTTCCGCTGGCCGGCGGCCTGATGAGCTATGGCGGCGACTTCACGCAGACCCATCGGCTGGCCGGCCTCTACACCGGCCGGATCCTCAGGGGCGAGCGGCCCGCCGACCTGCCGGTGCAGCTCGTCACGAAGGTCGAGCTGTTCGTGAACCTGCGGACCGCCGCCGCCTTCGGGCTGACCGTTCCGGCCTCGCTCCTCATCGGCGCCGACACGGTCATCGAGTGATCACGCCCCGCCGCCGACGCCGAAGACCGGCACCTCCCGCGCCCATCCCTTGAGCGGCAGCGTGCCGAGGGGCGTGACGGTGCAAGCGCCGCGCGCGGCCTCGGCCAGACCTTCGTCGATCAGGACCTGCCCGTCCGCCGCCGCGGCGCAGAGGCGCGCCGCCAGGTTCACCACCGGACCGATCGCCGTGTAGTCGGAGCGGCCCTCGCAGCCGATCCGCCCGACGGTCGCCGGTCCCATCGCGGCGCCGACGCCGAAGCCGAGGCGAAAGCCCCTCGCGTCCCACGCCGCCGCGAGCGGCCGGACCACCGCCTGCATGGCGAGTGCGAGCCGGATGGCGGTGCCGCCCGGGTCCGGGACCGGCACCGGCGCGTTGATCAGCGCCATCAGCCCGTCGCCCGTGAAGGTGACGAGCGTCGCGCCGTGCGCCGTGATCGCGCCGCCGAGCGCCGCGAAATACTCGCCCAGCACCTCGATGACCGTCTCGGGCGGCGAGGCGGCCGAGAAGGCGGTGAAGCCGCGCAGGTCGCCGAAGACCACCGCCACCTCGACGCGCCGCCCGTCGAGCACGCCGTCGTCGCCGCAGCGGTCGACCAGCTCGGCGACCTGCGGGGCGAGGAACCGCCGCAGGCGCCCGATGCGCTCCTGCCGCTCCTGCGACAAGGCGAGTTCGCCCGCCATCGCGTTGAACCGGGCGGCGAGGCGGCCGAGCTCGTCCGCCGACGTGACTGCGATCCGGTGCCCGAACTCCCCGGCGCCGATCCGCTGCGTCCCCTCCTCGAGCAGGCGGATCGGCCCGGTCATGCGCCGCGCCAGCCCGTAGGCGAGCGCGGCGGCGAACAGGAGGCCGAGGAGGATCAGCGCGCCGGTGCGCAGGAGCGCCCGCACGATCGGCCCGAACGCCTCCGCCAGTGGCTGCATCGCCACCACCGTCCAGTCGACGCCAGGGACCATCGCCGTGGCGGCGACCACGCGGCGCCCGAGGCTGTCGCGGCCCGTGGCGGTGCCGCCGGCTGCCCGCGCGTCCGCGCGCAGGGTCGTGAGGGAGCGCGCCGCCGGATCGTCGGCGCCGCGCAGCACGAGGCTGAGATCGGGATGGGCGACGAGCCGGCCCGGCCCGTCGAGCACGAAGGCCTGCCCGGTCCCGCCGATGCGGATCCTTGAGATCACCTCCCGGATCAGCTTGAGGTTGATCTCCGCCACCGCCACGCCGACCGAAGCGCGGTTTCCCGCTACCGCCACGGTCATGAACGGCTCGGATCCGCGGTGATACGTCACGGGCCCGTACCAGACCCGGGGCATCGTGGCCTGGGCTGCCTTGGCTCCCACCACCGCCGGATCGCCCGCACGGTCGGCGCCGCTTCCGGCGCGGGTCAGGCCGACCCGCGAGACCTGCAGCCGCTCGCGGCCCTCGCCGTCGACGAGGGTGAGCTGCGCGATCGCCGGCACCTGCCGCAGCAGGCGCAGGGCATCGAGCCGCTGCGTCTCCTCCCCGGCCGGCATCCAGGGCAGCTGCACCATCCAGCCGAGCTGCTCGCGGATGGTGTCGATGAAGCCCTGGATGCGGAGGGCGGCGTCGCGCGCCTCCAGGCCGAGCAGGGCGTGCAGCTGATCGCGCCGGTCGCGATAGCCGAACCACGCCTCCAGGGCGCCGTTCGCGAAGAGCGGCAGCGCCACCGCGGAGAACAGCACGACGCAGTACTTCGCGAAGAGCGAGCGGCGCGGATCGGCCGCGAGCTTGACCATGGCCGTCTCGCCCTCCCGCCTCCGCTCAGCGGCCTTCGGCGCCTTCGGGGCCGGATTCCTCGAGCAGCAGCGTGCGGATGTCGGTGACGACGAGCGCCGGCTCGAAGAAGTCGAGGCTGTAGATGTTGCGCACGCGGGCCTTGGGATCGATCAGGAAGGCGCGGAAGACGTGGTTCAGCGCGCCGTCAGGCCGCGCATCGACGCGCTGCCCGTAGGCTGCGAGGATCGGCGCGAGGGCGGCCCGGTCGGGCGCCGTCAGGAAGGCCCAGGCGGGCGCGGCCGGATCGGCGGAGCGCCACGCGGCGGCGAAGCGGCGCATCACCTCCGGCGTGTCGTGCTCGGGGTCGAAGCTCAGCGTGACCAGGCGGATCCGGCGCGCGAGCCCTGGCTCCTTCGCGGCGAGGTCCTGCAGCCGGGCCATGTCGGCGCTGGCGAGCGGGCAGACGTCGCCGCAGCGCGTGTAGATCAGCGCCAGCACGGTGATGGCATGCGCATCGTCCAGAAGATCTCTGCGGCGGCCGGTGTCGTCGAGGACGGTGCCGCCGGCCGCGGGCTTGATCGGGGGCAGGCGGTAGCTCCCCGGCGCCGGGATGGGGAAGACCGCCGCCGCCTCGGACCGCGGCTGATGGCCCTCATGCGCGGAGGCGCCGAAAGCGGCGCCGAGGAGGAAAGCCGCGAGGCCAGGGAGCGGGATCTTTCGCATCGGCGTCACGGCCCGTAGAGCGAGGCGGCGCCGAACGCCATCATGTGCGGTCGCCCGAGCCGCTCGGCCGTGAAGTCGATCGCGAAGCGCGGCGACAGTTCCTTGCCGTTCCACGTATAGGCCTTGAGGAACTGCTCGTTCTCCGCCCCTGTCTTGTCCCAGTTCGCCAGGAGCGAGCTGGTGTAGTAGATCCGTTTGCCGTCCCAGCTCTGCGAGACCATGTTGAGCTGCGCGCCGATCTTTTTCTCGTAGATCTGCCGCGGCCGGTCGGGATCGGAGACGTCGAAGACGCGGGTGGTGCCGTCCATGAAGGTGTCGACGAACAGCGTGCGGTCATCGGCCGAGAGGCTGATGTCGACGGGCACCGGCAGGCGCGCCGGGTCGCCGATCTCGGCCACCGGCTTGGCGCTCCAGGCGCCGGCTTCGTCCTCCCGCACCAGCCAGAGCTTCGAGGTCAGGGCGGTCGAGGTGAAGGCGTAGGTGTGCTGCGGTCCCCAGGCCCAGCGGATCTCCAGCGGCACCCCGGGCACGCTCAGCACGGTGCGGGGCTTGCGGGCGTGGAAGTCCCACAGCACCATCGTCTGCCCGAACCGCTTCATCGCCTCGCCGTCCTTCATCAGGTCGCCGAGGGGGCGCATATAGTTCTCGAGCCCGGTGAAGGACGAGGTGAGCATGGCGTTGCGGCGCGGCAGCACGCGGGCGTCGTAGCCGTAGCCGTCCGCCTCGGCCTCGATCCGCGCCCCGTTCGGCTCGGCATCGGTCGGCAGCCAGTGCGTCGCGAGGTAGTCGCCCTCGTTCGAGTACTCGACGAGCGCCGCCCGGCCGGTGCCGTTCCGGTTCGACAGGCTCGGGATCAGCATGCGGCCGGGCAGCGCGTAGGCGCCGTGCGGGCCGGCCGCGCCGCCGCTTCTCTCGACGAAATCGCCGATCACCTTGACGAGCCGGGGCTTGGCCGGATCGCTCGCGACGTCGAAGATGAAGATCCGGCTGTCCGACAGGCCGGCGGCCCAGAAGTGACGCCGGTCGTCGGTGAAGCCGCCGTGATGCGCCTCGTGCCGGCCGCCGACCGGAGCGGCATGGATCGGCTTGCCGAAGGTGGGGGACGATTCACGGGCATCGACCGTGACGAGCTTGTCCGAACCGTCGCCCACCCCTTCGACCCCGAGGGTCCAGACATAGACGAAGTCCTCGATGCCGGTGATCTTCGCCATGTAGGGCGATTGGCAGGTCTCGTCGGCCTGCGCCGGCGCCGCGGCCAGCAGGGATGTGGCGGCGCACAGCATGAGGGCGATCCGGCGGCGTGGGGTTGCGCGGTTTCCCGGCATGGACACCTCCTCTCGCACGCATGACCGATGTCGCCGCGGGTCTGCCGGTCGTGGCTTGACTGTTCACGACTACGCCATGCGCGGCATGGTTCCGATCATCAGACCATCCATGCTTCGCCTGTTCGGACCGCCTGTCAATCGATTGGATCAGTCCAGCGCGGCTCCCTCGACACGCCACCGTGAGAGCAGGTGCTCAAACAGGCCCTCGGGACGAGGTCGAGGGTGGGATGACGGGGCCGGGTGGTTCGAGCAGGCTCGGTCGGGGATCGGGACGACACCCCCTCACCCCCCCTTCACCGCCCCCGCCGTCAGCCCGGCGACGATCTGGCGCTGGGCGAACACCGTCAGCACCAGGACCGGCAGGGTGACGATGAGCGCCGCCGCGGCGAGCGGTCCCCAGCTCAGCTGATCGAACGAGATCATGTTGTAGACCGCGACCGGCAGGGTGCGGGTCTCGCGCCCGGCGAGCACGATGCCGAACACGAAGTTGTTCCAGGAGAAGATCACCGCCAGGATCATCGCGACCGCGATGCCGGGCTTGGCGATCGGCAGCGCGACGTAGCGAAACACCTGCCAGCGGCTCGCCCCGTCGATGACGGCGGCTTCCTCCAGCTCCATCGGCGTGGTCTCGAAATAGCCGATCATGATCCAGATCACGATCGGCACCGTGACGACGAGATGGATGATGATCTGTGGCCAGAGCGTGCCGAGGAGCCCGAGCCACTGGAACAGCAGGAAGAGTGGGATGAGGTAGGACAGGCCCGGCGTGATGCGGGCGACCAGGATCACGACCGCGGCCTTGGCGGCCTTCATCCGGGCGATGCCGTAGCCGGCGGGCACCCCGACGAGGAGCGCTAGCCCCGTGGCGGTGCCGGTCACCAGCAGGCTGTTGAGGAAGTAGGTCGAGAACCGGTTCGACTCGAGCACGTCGACGTAATTCTTCCAGGCGAAGCGCTCGGGGATGAGGATCGGCGGATAGGCGGCATTGTCGATCTCGTACTTGACCGAGAGCGACAGCATCCAGACGAAGAACAGGATCACCGGCGAGACGATCACCAGGACGGCGAAGAGCAGGGCGGCCTGCTTGAGGAGCCAGCGGAGACTCATCCGACCGCCCCTTGCGTGCGCTTGCGGACCACCAGCAGGGCGGCGGCCAGCGCGATGATGAGGAGAAAGAACACCACGGCGATCGCCGAGCCGTAGCCGACGTCGTAATACGCGAAGGCGACGCTGTAGAGGTAGATGTTGATCGTCTCCGAGGCCGTGCCGGGCCCGCCCTGGGTGATCGCGAAGATGATGTCGAAGCTCTTCACCGCGTCGATCATCCGGATCATCGCGGCGACGAACAGGAACGGCGCGACCAGCGGCAGGGTGATGTGGCGGAACACTTGCCAGAGCGAGGCGCCGTCGATCTGCGCGCTCTCATAGGGCTCGGTCGGCAGGGCCGCGAGGCCGCCGAGCACGATCAGCATCACGAGCGGCGTCCACTGCCAGGTCTCGACCAGCACCAGCGACGGGATCACCGTCGCGGGGTGGAACACCCAGAGCTGGGGCGGGATGCCGACCAGCGACAGCAGGTAGTTCAGCACCCCGAGCTGGGGGTGGAACATCATGGTCCAGACGAGCGCGATGGCGACGGGGGTCGCCATCATCGGCAGGATGAACACGCCGCGCAGGAAGCCGCGCAAGGGGAACCTGGCGTGGAACACGCAGGCCGCCAGCGTGCCGAGGATCAGGGGCAGCACCACCGAGAGCGCGGTATAGACCAGGGTCTGCCACACCGCGTCGAGGAAGCGCGGATCGGTGGGAAGCCTCGCGTAGTTCGACAGGCCGACGAAGGCCGGGTCGGCCCCGACCTTCCACTCGTGCAGGCTCATCCACAGGGTGAAGGCCCAGGGGAAGACGATCACCCCGACGACGACGACCAGGGCCGGCACCACGAAGGGCCAGTAGCCCGGCGGGCGCCAGCGGGAAGCCGGCGCCTCGGTAGGCGCCAGCGCGACGGTCGATGGCGCGAGGCCGGCCCGGGCCATCAGGCTTTCTCGCTGCGCTCGAGGATGGGCCGGTACTGCTCGGCCGCCTTCTTCAGCTCGGTCGCCGGGTCGGCTCCCGACAAGGTGGCGGTGACGGCGGAGCCGACGATGTCGCGGAACTCCGCCACCGGCACCACCACCGGCAGGCCGAGCTTGCTGATCTTCGCCGAGCCGATCACCGAATCGAGCCACTCGCGCGGCATCTTCACGCCCTGCTGCACCTCGGCGTCGCTGAGGATCGAGTCGCGGAACGGCACGCCGCCGCCGGCCTGGAGCAGGCGCGCGCCCATCAGCTTCGAGACCGCCCACTGGCAGTAGAGGTAGCCCGCCTCCTTCTTGGTGCTCGCCGCCGCGACGCCGATGCCGTCGCCGTAGGTGGCGGAGGCGTGGTCCTTCGGACCCTTCGGCACCACCGCGTACCCGACCTTGCCGACGACGCGGGAGGCGTTCGGATCCTCCAGCGGCGGCGCCCAGCCGACGCCGTCGAGCCACATCGCCGCCCTCCCCTGCGTGAAGGCCGCCATCGACTCCATCCAGTTGAATCCGACGACGCCGGGGGGCGCGGTCTTGGTCAGGAGGCGCTGATAGAGCTTCGTCGCCTCGACGGCCTCCGGGCCGTCGATCAGGAGGTTGCCCTTGTCGTCGAGGAAGCGGCCGCCATAGGCGAGGAAGAACGCGCCCCACAGCGCCATGTTGGCGTTGCGCAGGCCCCGTCCGACGAAGCCGTAGGTGCTGGCCTTCGGGTCGGTCAGGGTCTCGGCCGCCCGCATCATGTCGTCGAAGGTTTCGGGATAAGCGACGTTCTTCTTCTGGAACAGCTCCTTGTTCCAGTACAGGATGAAGTAGTCGACCGAGAGCGGCAGCGAGCGCATCTCGCCGTTCGGCGTCTTGGCGTATTGCAGGCCGGCCGCGCTGAAATCGGCCTCCTTCAGCGTCGGCTCGGTCAGATTCGGGTCCTTGAGGAACCCCGATAGGTCGGCGAGCCAGCCGGCCTTGTCGAACTGGCGCTTCTGCACGTGATAGCTCAGGTGGACCACGTCGAAGCTCGGCCGGCCGGAGGTCAGCTCGATGACGATCTTCTGGCGCTGCTGCTGCTCGGGGATCACCTCGGAGGAGACCTTGATCCCGGTGAGCGCGGTGAACTCGGCGGCATGGCGCTGGAGCAGGTCGCCCCGCGGCCCCTTGATCAGGTTGACCTCGAGGGTGGTGCCGGCATGGCGCTTCCAGTCCACGGCCGCGAAGGCCGGGCGTGCGCCCATGAGACCGAGGCCGGCCGCGGCGGCGCCGGATGCCAGGATGCGGCGGCGGGAAGGCCCACCGCGAGAGAACTCGCCCATCGTTTCCACCCTTGACGATCCGCCCGGATCTGATGCCGGGGCTTGTTCGATTCGGGGCCGGTTCTCCGACCCCGTCGCTCCGCGTCAGCGGCAGCGCTGCCGCCGGAGCCTAGTGCAAGAGGCGCGGCCGTGGGAAGCGGATCACCGGGGCGAACCCGGAAAAATCCGCGGCCGGCGGCTACGGCTCGGTGAGGGTCAGCGTCAGGGCGAAGCAGGCGCCGTTCGTCCCCGACACCGCGAGGTCGCCGCCGAGCTGGCGGGCGAGCCCGTGGATCACCCGCATGCCGAGGCTGCGGCGCGCCGCGCCGGTGTCGAACCCCTCCGGCAGGCCGATGCCGTCATCCGAGACGCTGAGGCGCACACGGCCCTCGCCCGAAGGCACCGCCTCGACCCGCACCGGGCCGTCGCCGCCCGGATAGGCGTACTTGATCGCGTTGGTGACGAGCTCGTTGACGAAGAGCCCGAGCGGGATCGCGAGATCGGCCGGGATCGGCATCGCGGGGGCCGCGCAGGTGATGGCGTGGCCGGGCGCGCTCTCGCGCAGCTTCTCGCACAGGCTGCCGAGGAAGCCCGACAGCTCCACCGCGGCGAGGTCGGGCTGGCGCCAGAGCTGGTCGTGCACCTGCGCCACCGCCTCGACCCGCGAGCGGGCATCGGTCAGGGCGTCGCGGGCCTGCTGGTTCTCGGTGGTGCGGGCCTGGAGCGAGAGCAGGCCCGCCACCGTCGCGAGGCTGTTCTTCACCCGGTGGCTCATCTCGCGGGTGAGCAGCTCCTGCCGGTCGAGGGCGGCCTGGAGCCGGGCCTCCGCGCGCTGGCGCTCGATGGCGCCGCCGAGCAGGTTGGCGAAGCCCTGCATGAAGGCGATGTCGGCCTCGTCGAACTGGCCCTCGCGGGTATCGTCGACCTCGAGCACGCCGAAATCGCCCTCGCGGTTGCGGATCAGCACGTTCAGCGCCCGGCGCACGCCGTGATCGGCCATCAGCTGCGGGGTGCGGAAGCGGCGCTCGTTCTCGAGGTGATTGGAGATCACCGGCTGCCCGGTCTTGAGGGCGTAGCCCGCCGGCGAGGCGAGGTCGGCCCCGACGAGCGCCTTGCCGACGACGTTCGGGCCCCAGCCGACGCCCGCGATGACGAGCAGGGTGTCCTGGCCCGGCTTGTATTCCAGCGCCTTGCAGAACTGCGCCGACATCCCCTCCGCGCACAATTCGGTCGCGCGTTGCAGGAGCCGGCCGAGATCGTCGGCGCGCAGGGCCTCGACGCCGAACTCGGACAGGATCTTCTGCTGCTTCAGGCGATATTCGAGATCCGGACGGCTGAGCTCGGCCATCGTGATGGGTCCTGTCCTTTCCCTGCGCGAGCTGCGGGGCCTGTCCTGTCGCGGGCCCGCAGCGTGGCCGGTACCATTTCAGAGGGCTCACGTCTTCCGGGGCGGGTCAAGCACGCCGAACGGTCGAGCCGCAATGCCGCACAGCCTGTCGGCCCTGTCGGCGCCGGTCCGCCGCCCCATATTCCGTGGTGCAGTGCATCTAGAGCAGGAGCGCGGAGCCGTGCTGCGCCTCGTCGCCCTCGGGATCATCCTGTCCGCCGCCGTGACGATCCTGGTCGGCGTGCTGCGGCCGCCGGCCCTGCGGGCGCAAGCGGAGGAGAGCTATTGCCGCCCTCCCCTCAAATTCGCCGCCGGCGCCTGCGTGGCGCAATGCCCGGCCGGCTACGAGGATCGCGGCCGGGTCTGCAGCTTCCGCAGCCTGTCGCGCTGACCGGTCAGGCCGCGTCCACGTCCTGCGCCGCCTTCGGCGCGAGCGTCGCATGCGCGTCGCCCCAGGCCTTGAGCGCCCGGATCACCGGCTCGAGGCTGCGGCCGCGCCCGGTCAGGCGGTACTCCACCCGCGGCGGCACCTCGGCATAGACCGTCCGTCGGAGGAACCCGTCCGCCTCCAGCTCGCGCAGCTGGTTGGTCAGCATGCGCTGGGTCACGTTCGGCATCCGGCGGCGCAGCGCGTTGAACCGGAGCGCGTCCTCCGGCCCCGGCGCCTCGGCCATCAGGTGGTAGAGGATCACGCCCTTCCACTTGCCGTCGATCAATTGCAGCGTCGCCTCGACGGCGCAGCCCGGGCTGCAATCCAGGCTGCGGTGCCGGGTGCGGGCCATGACGGTATCCTTTTCGACACTATGAGCGCTTCATGTGCGTTCTTGCGCGAGCCGAGGGTAGCGGTCATCTCAGGCCACGTCATCAAGGAGCCCGCTGATGCGCGCCGTCGGTTACCAGACCTCCCTGCCGATCGAGGACGAGGCCGCCCTCCAGGACATCACCCTGCCCCGCCCGGAGCCCACGGGGCGCGACCTCCTGGTCGAGGTCCGGGCGGTGTCGGTGAACCCCGTCGACACCAAGGTGCGCCGCCGCGCCGCCCCGGAAGCCGGCGGCTGGAAGGTGCTGGGCTGGGACGCCGCCGGCATCGTCGTGGCCGCCGGCCCGGAGGCGACGCGGTTCCGCCCCGGCGACGCCGTGTTCTATGCCGGCGCCCTGGAGCGCCCCGGCACCAATGCCGAGTTCCACCTCGTCGACGAGCGCATCGTCGGCCACAAGCCCGCCTCGCTCTCGTTCGCCGAGGCCGCCGCCCTGCCGCTCACCGCGATCACCGCCTGGGAGACGCTGTTCGACCGGCTGGACGTGCGCAAGGCCGTGCCGGGGGCTGCGAAGGCCGTGCTGATCGTCGGCGGGGCGGGCGGCGTCGGCTCGATCGCGACCCAGCTCGCGCGCCAGCTCACGGATCTCACCGTCATCACCACCGCATCGCGGCCCGAGACCCAAGCTTGGAGCCGCGACCTCGGCGCCCACCACGTGGTCGATCACGGGGCATCGCTCGCAGCCCAAATGGCCGATCTCGGCCTCGGCGCCCCGGGCCTCGTCTTCTCGACCACCCACACCGACACGCATCTCCCGGCTTTGGTCGAGCTGATGGCGCCGCAGGGGCGGCTCGCGCTGATCGACGATCCGGCGACGCTCGACGTGTCGCTCCTCAAGCGCAAGAGCCTGTCGCTGCACTGGGAATTCATGTTCACCCGGCCGATGTTCGGCACCGCCGACATCGCGGCGCAGGGCGGGCTGCTGGACGAGGTGGCGCGGCTGGTCGAGGCCGGGCGGCTGCGCACCACGCTGGCCGACCATTTCGGCCCGATCACCGCCGCGAACCTGCGCCGGGCGCACGCGCTCCTCGAGAGCGGGCGGGCGAAGGGGAAGATCGTGCTGGAGGGGTTTGCCTGAGCGGCATTCGCGCGCAGCCCAGCCGAGCGATGGCGGCGTGGATCGGGTAGACGATTCAAGCCCGCAGGGTCATCCCGGGGCTCGGCGCGGCCGAGAGCCCGGGATGCGAGAACCCGGAATGACGGCGAAGATTTGCCGAAGATCCCTGATGCCGGTTCTTAACGCATCACCTGCCGATGAGCCTGGTACATCTTCGCTCTGGCGTGATGCCGGTGCTTCACCCGCACCGCCCGCGCCCGCGGCGCGTAGCCGGGCCCGCCGTAAGACCTCGCCGGCGCGTAGCCGTCGCCGGGCGTTTGATACTGATAGCCGCGGACCGGGCGCATCGGGGCCTGGATCGCGTCGTAGGGCCCGTGCCCGGTCCGCGCCCGGTAGGCCGCACCGGCGAAGTCGCCCGGGGTCGGCGGCGTGCCTGGCTGCGAGAAGCTGGTCTCGGGCCGGTAGGCCGGGCCCCAGCCGATCTCGTCGTCGCCGGCCGGGTCCCGGCCCGGGAAACCGGTGACATAGCCGACGCTCTGGGCCGCGGCGGGCAGCATCGTGGCGAGGGTGGCGAGACCGGCGAGGAGGCCCGCCGCGAGGTGGCGCGCGCGCATGGACGTGTCCTTCCGAGTTCGAGGGTCAGTAGGCCCGGCTGCCGAGGACGTAATCGGCCATGCGGTGTGGGCGGTTCAGCGGGCCTTCGCTCACGCTGTCGTTGTAGTAGCCGAACCCGGTCGGCCCGAAGGCGCCGCCATTGGTGACGGCGGCGACAGGCACCGCGCGAATCGCCACGAGACCGGTCGGGCCGACCGGCAGCGGGCCGACGATCACGTCGGGAGAGACCTGCAGCACCGTAGGGCCGGGTGCGGCGGCGCGATTGTAGATGTCCGGCCCGACGACCGGCGGGCGCACCCGCACCGCGAGGGGCGACTGCGCGAGGACGGGGCCCGAGAAGCAGGCCAGGGTGGCGAGCGGCAGGAGAAGACGGGTGACCACGCGGGCATCCTCTGTGACGGATGCCGGTCAACGCGCGGGGAGCGGCGCCCGGTTCCGGGGCGCGGCGTGCTGTCCGGGGTGGGGCGCGTGCCGGCCCCGACATTCACCCCTTGGTGCGGACCACGACCTCACGCTCGCGCTGCACCCGCTCGCAATCGGCCCAGTAGCCGTTGAGGAGCGCCGGGGTGGAGGAGCAGCGATAGGCGATGTCGGGGCTCGGGGCCGGGACGGGGTCGCGGGCGATGATCGGGTTCGGCGCGCAGGCAGCCGGCAGGGCGGCCGCGGCGGCGAGAACGACGAGCTTCAGCGAGCGACGCATCGGATACCCTAGGGTGGAGCGGAACCTTGGCCGCACCCTGACCCCGCGCGGTCCCCGGATCAACCCGGAGCCGGGCCGGGGAACGACAGGGAGCGCGATTGCATCTCCCCTGTCGCCCCCCGGCCACAAGTGACGACCTCAGCCGACCTTCTGCATCGGCACAACGTTGTGCAGCGTGCGGTCGGCGTTGTCGAAGAAGCGGCGGATGTTGCGGGCCGCCTGGCGGATGCGCTGCTCGTTCTCGACGAGGGCGATGCGCACGTAATCGTCGCCGTGCTCGCCGAAGCCGATGCCCGGCGCCACCGCCACGTCGGCCTTCTCGACCAGCAGCTTCGAGAATTCGAGGCTGCCGAGACCGCGGAAGCGCTCCGGGATCGGCACCCAGGCGAACATCGAGGCGGAGGGCACCGGGATGTCCCAGCCGGTCTTCTGGAACGCGTCGACCATCGCGTCGCGGCGGCGGCGATAGGTGGCGCGCATCTCGTGGATGCAGTCCTCCGGGCCGTTCAGCGCCGCCGTGGCGGCGACCTGGATCGGCGTGAAGGCGCCGTAATCGAGGTAGGACTTCACCCGCGTCAGCGCCGCGAGCAGCCGCTCGTTGCCGACCGCGAAGCCCATCCGCCAGCCGGCCATCGAGAAGGTCTTGGACAGGGAGGTGAACTCGACCGCGACGTCGATCGCGCCCGGCACCTGCAGCACGGAGGGCGGCGGGTTGTGGTCGTCGAAATAGACCTCCGCATAGGCGAGGTCGGAGAGCAGGATCAGCTCGTGCTTCTTCGCGAAGGCGACGAGGTCGCGATAGAAGTCGAGGGAGGCGACGTAAGCCGTCGGGTTCGACGGGTAGCAGACGACGAGCGCCACGGGCTTCGGGATCGAGTGCTGCATCGCCCGCTCGGCCGCCGGGAAGAAGGCCGGGGTCGGCTCGGCCGGGACCGAGCGGATCACGCCGCCCGCCATCAGGAAGCCGAAGGCGTGGATCGGGTAGCTCGGGTTGGGCACCAGCACCACGTCGCCGGGCGCCGTGATGGCCTGCGCCATGTTGGCGAAGCCCTCCTTGGAGCCGAGCGTCGCCACGACCTGGGTGTCGGGGTTGAGCGAGACGCCGAAGCGGCGCTGGTAGTAGTTCGCCTGGGCGCGGCGCAGGCCGGCGATGCCCTTCGAGGCAGAGTAGCGGTCGGTGCGCGGCTTGCCGGCGGTCTCCACCAGCTTCTCGATCACGTGGCGGGGCGCATCGAGGTCCGGGTTGCCCATGCCGAGATCGATGATGTCGGCGCCATTGGCGCGGGCGGCGGCCTTGATCCGGTTGACCTGCTCGAAGACGTAGGGGGGCAGTCGCTTGATGCGATGAAAATCGGTCATGGCCGGGTCCTGGATCGGCGCCGCCGCTGCGACGCGCGTGTCACACACGCTGTCTAGAGGGGTTTTCGGGGAAGAGGAAGTTCGGGTGCTCGGCGCGGCGTCACTCGGCCGGCGGGACTTTGGTGGAAGGGACTTGCGGCGGAGCCGGAGGCTTGACGGCGCCGCCGACCTTCGAGGCGTCGCGGCCCTTCGCCTCGTTGCGCTGGCGGCTGGCGTCGAGCTCGGCCTCGAGCGCCTTCACCCCGGCGGCCGACTTGGCGCGGGTTTCGCGAGGCGGGGCCGAGACGCCGACCGGCAGGAAGTCGCCGCCCTCGCGGCGGGTCTCTCTCACGAAATCGGGGGCGGCGACCTCCTTGGGGCCGAACCCGGCCGACTTGGCGGCGTCGCGGATGCCGGCGCCGTCGAGGACGCAACCACCGGTCGCGAGGCAGGTGAAGAGCGTTGCGGCCCGGGCGGCCTTGAGCGAAAGAGCGGGGAACGCGGGCATGACGTTTGGGGAACCTTGCGCGAGGGCACCGTGGCGGTGAGGAAACCCGGTCCGGTCATCTGGCGGAACCGGCGGTTTGCGACGATATTTTGTCGGAAAGGCGGCTTGCTACGGCGGACCGTCGACATGAGGGAGGAGAACGCGCGTGACATCTGAGAGGAGTACGGCGCCGGTTGCGGATGTGGAGGCCCTGTCGCGCAACGCGGGCCTGATGACCGAGCAGTTCAGCCGGGCGCTCGCCGCCTACGCCAAGCCCCTCGAGGAGGGCAAGCCGAACACGGCCCTGGCCGAATCGGTGACCGAGATGGTGCGCACGCTGGGCACCGTCGCCGAGAAGTGGTTCACCGATCCCCAGAAGGCGATGGAGGCCCAGTCCCTGATCGGCGGCCAGTTCATGGCCCTGTGGGGCTCGACCCTGCAGCGGATGCAGGGCGAGACGACGGTCACCCCCGTCGCCCTGCCCGATCCCAAGGACAAGCGCTTCGCCGCGCCCGAATGGACGACGAACCCGGTCTTCGACTTCCTGAAGCAGGGCTACCTGATCACCACCCGCTGGGCGGAGATCCTGGTCGACGAGGCCGAGGGGCTCGACCCGCATACCCGCGCCAAGGCGCAGTTCTACGTCCGGCAGATCTCGGGCGCGATGTCGCCGTCGAACTTCCTCGCCACCAACCCGGAGCTGATCCGCGAGACCTTCCGGGAGAACGGTGCCAACCTCGTGCGCGGCATGAAGATGCTGGCCGAGGACGTCGAGGCCGGCGGCGGCGAGCTGCGCGTGCGCCAGACCGATCCGGGCCAGTTCCAGGTCGGCGTCAACATGGCGAATACCCCGGGCGAGGTGGTATTCCGCAACGACCTGATCGAGCTGATCCAGTACGCGCCGCAGACCGACACCGTGCTCAAGCGTCCGCTGCTGATCGTCCCGCCGTGGATCAACAAATTTTACATCCTCGATCTGAACAAGGACAAGAGCTATATCGGCTGGGCGGTGCGCCAGGGCCTGACGGTGTTCGTGATCTCCTGGGTCAACCCGGATGCGCGCCACGCCAGCAAGGACTTCGAGAGCTACATGCGCGAGGGAATCTTCGCGGCTCTGGAGGCGATCGAGCGGGCGACCGGGGAGCGCCAGGTCTCGGCGGTGGGCTATTGCGTCGGCGGCACGCTGCTCGCCGTGACCCTCGCCTACATGGCGGCGGTCGGCGACGACCGCATCGCAAGCAGCACCTTCCTGACCACCCAGGTCGACTTCACCCATGCCGGCGACCTCAAGGTCTTCGTCGACGAGGGGCAGATCCGCTCGATCGAATCCGGCATGAAGGACCGCGGCTACCTCGAAGGTGCCAAGATGGCCAACGCCTTCAACATGCTGCGGCCGAACGACCTGATCTGGCCCTACGTCGTCAACAACTACCTGAAGGGCAAGGCGCCGCTGCCCTTCGACCTCCTGTACTGGAACTCCGACGCGACCCGGATGCCTGCCGCCAACCACTCGTTCTACCTGCGCAACTGCTACCTCGACAACAAGCTGTCGCGCGGCGAGATGGTGCTCGGCAACGTGCGCCTCGACCTCGGCAAGGTGACGGTCCCGGTCTTCAACCTCGCGACCAAGGAGGACCACATCGCCCCGGCCCTCTCGGTGTTCGAAGGCTGCCGCGCCTTCGGCGGCCCGGTCGATTACGTGCTGGCGGGGTCGGGCCACATCGCCGGCGTGGTCAACCCGCCGGCCAAGCCCAAATACCAGTACTGGACCGGCGGTCCCGCCCACGGCACGCTCCAGGACTGGATCGCCGCTGCGACCGAGCATCCGGGCTCGTGGTGGCCGTACTGGTTCTCCTGGCTCGAGCAGCAGAATGGCGAGCGGGTGCCGGCGCGCCAGCCCGGTGGCGGGGTGCTGCCCTCCCTCGGCCAGGCGCCCGGGACCTACGTGCTCGAGAAGGCCTGAGATGAGACGAGGCCCCCGGGAGGTTCTCCCGGGGGCCTCGTGCTCGAGGGTGTTTCAGGCGTCTCATACATCGCGCTTTCGCATCGCCACGTCGATGCGAAAGCGTCCGGCGCATCAGCGCCGGCGCCCATTCGGGTTTAGCCAGCGCCTTCGAACGAGTCCGTTCGAAGGCGCTGCGGCATCAGTACTTGCGCACCAGCGGCACCGCCACCGGAGCCGGGGCCGGCGGGGTGTCCCAGCGGTACTTCAGGCCGACCGAGACGATGTCGGCGCTGGGGTCGCTGGTGCCCAGGAAGGCGAGCGGCGGGGTGTAGAGCGGCTCGCCCGGCACGATCGCGATCCGGTTGCGGCCACCGACGGAGAACAGGTGCTGGTAGGAGACGTCGAACTGGATCTTCTCGTTGTAGCGGTAGCTGGCGCCGACCGAGGCGAAGTACCGGTCGCCGTCAGGCAGGCGGGTCGAGCGGTTCGAGACGTCGATCGGCGATTGCTCGTAGGCGAAGCCGACGCGGCCGGTCCATTGCGGGGTGAAGTCGTACTCGGCGCCGACCGAGTAGTAGAACCCGTTCTTGTAGTTCAGCGGCAGCGACGTCACCGGCCGGCCGAGCGCCAGCGAGACGATCGCCGGCGAGCCGAGGCGCGTCCAGTTGTCCCACTCGAAGCCGAAATTCAGGCGGAAGTCCCGGGTGATCGCCTGGGTCAGGCCGACCGAGACCTTCTCCGGGGTGTTCAGCGAGGCGCGGACCTGGCCGATGCCGTAGGCCGAGCCCTCGATCTGGTGGTTGATCGAGGAGCGGTAGCCGACGCCGACCGTGGTGCCCTCCGAGAGCCGCGCCACCACGCCGGCGGTGAAGCCCCAGCCCCAGTCGTCGCCCTTGATGAAGGCCGTCTGCGCGCCCGGGGTGATGCCGGTCGCCTGGCGCAAGGTGAGCTTGAAGTATTCGAGCACCGGCCCGGCCGCGACCGACAGCCAGTCGTTCACCTTGTAGCCGATCACCGGGTTGAAGTTCAGGGTAAAGATCTTCGACGAGCGGCTGTAGGTCTGGCCGGCCCAGACGTTGTCCGGCTTGGTGATGAGGCCGAACGGCGCGGCGCCGGACAGGCCGATGAACAGCCGGTCGTTGATCTGGTAGTTCGAGTAGGTCGCCGGCAGCACCGCCGCCTGGCCGATATCGCCCGAGCTGCCGAGCCCGATCAGCGGCGGGAAGGTGCCGGTCGTCGGCGTGATCGTGGCCGAGGGCGCCACCAGGGTCGCGTTGAAATCCGAGTTCCAGCCCGGCTTCATCGTCACGACGGCCGGGTTCCAGAACATCGACGACAGGCCGCCGGAACCGGAGGCCGCTCCCGCGAAGGCGAGACCCATCGCCTGGGCGCTCTGCTCGCGTAAGCCGAACGCCCCCGCCTGCGCAGCCCCGCTCGCCCCGGCCAGCAGCATCGCCGATGCGCCGGCCAGCAGCACCGCCCTCCTCGAACCCGTCATGACGTTACCTCGGCACCCATGTTTCCGTGCCGCGCGGCTTCAACAGCGCCCGCAGCTTGGGCGCAATGATGCGGCAGCAGGCAGGCGGCAGGCAATCCCGGCCTCGCGGCCTCAGTCTAACAACAATTTTTGTCGATAAATGCATCAAATACGCGGAATACTGTGCTTTCTCAGTCGATTTACGGAATTTTATCCGCTGATCAGGTCTGGTCTTGTACAAACGAAGACGTGCCCGACCGTCCTAGACCGCAGCGCCGACACCGTTTCGCCCCAGATGTGACGAAACTGCAACGGGCACAGCATCGCCGGGGCAGGCCCGCCGGGTTGCGGCGGCCCGGCGCCGGCGCCAATGTCCCGGCCCGCGTGGATCTGTTTCGGAGAGAACCAATGAAGCTTGTGCGCTGGGGCGAGAGCGGGGCGGAGAAACCAGGCCTCATCGACCAGGGCGGCGCGATCCGCGACCTGTCGGGCGTGATCCGCGACATCGCCAGCCCGACCCTCGCCGCCGACCTGATCGGGAACCTGCGCGGCATCGACCCCGCGACCCTGCCCGAGGTGCCGGCCGGCACGCGGCTCGGGCCGTGCGTCGGCCAGGTGCGCAACTTCATCGCCATCGGCCTGAACTACGCCGACCATGCCGCCGAGACCGGTTCGCCGATCCCGGCCGAGCCGATCATCTTCAACAAGGCGCCGTCCTGCATCGTCGGCCCGAACGACGACGTGATCCTGCCCAAGGGCTCGGCCAAGACCGACTGGGAGGTCGAACTCGCCATCGTGATCGGCAAGCGCGCGTCCTATGTCCATGCCAACGAGGCGCTGGACTACGTCGCGGGCTACTGCGTCTGCCACGACGTGTCCGAGCGCGAGTTCCAGCTCGAGCGCGGCGGCACCTGGACCAAGGGCAAGGGCTGCCCGACCTTCGGCCCCCTCGGCCCCTGGCTCGTCACCCCGGACGAGGTCGCCGACGTGCAGGATCTCGGGATGTGGCTCGACGTGAACGGCGAGCGGATGCAGACCGGCTCGACCCGTACGATGATCTTCGACTGCCGGCAGATCGTCTCCTACCTGTCGCATTTCATGCTGCTGGAGCCCGGCGACGTCATCACCACCGGCACGCCGCCCGGGGTCGGCATGGGCATGAAGCCGGCCCGCTTCCTGAAGGCCGGCGACGTCGTCACCCTCGGCATCGAAGGCCTGGGCGAGCAGCGCCAGACCATCGTCGCGTTCGACGACTGGACCGCCAAGGTGTCGGCCGGCCAGCCGACCAACTGACGCGAGCGGGCCCGCGACCCGATCGCGGGCCCCTTTGGGGAAGGCGACTTGCGAGGGGCGAGATGATGGACGTGCTCGTCGTCGACGACCACCCGATCGTGCTGCAGGGCTGCCGACGGGTGCTGGAGGATGCCGGGGTCGGGACCGTGCACGAGGCGACCGGCATCGCCGCGGGTTACCGCCGCTTCCGCCGCCACCGCCCCGATCTCGTGGTGGCGGATCTGACATTCCAGGGCGCGTCGCTGAGCGGCCTCGCGCTGATCCGTCGGATCCGCGCGGTCGCCCCGGGCACCCGCATCCTGGTCTTCAGCATGCACGACGACCCGGAGATCGCCGCCCGGGCGCTGGAGAGCGGGGCGGCGGGCTACGTGCTGAAGGACACCGCCTCGTCGGAGCTGCACCTGGCCTTCGAGCGGGTGCGGGACGGCGGCACCTACGTCGCGCCCTCGCTCGCCGCCGAGGTCGACCGCCTGCGGCGCGAGGCCCCTGCCGCGCCTCCCCTCACCCCGCGCGAGCGGCAGATCCTGGCGCGCCTCGGCGCCGGACGCCCGCACGGGGCGATCGCCGAGGAACTGGGCCTGAGCTACAAGACCATCGCCAATGCCTGCACGCAGCTGCGCCGCAAGCTCGGCGCCCGCACCCTCGCCGACCTGATCCGCATCGCCCTGCGGGACTCGGCGCGCAACGCCTGACCCGGCCGGGCCTGCCGAACCTTGGCCGCACCGCGGCGCGGGCGCCCCGCCGCCCGATCCGGGCCTTCCTTGCGAAAACAGTTAACCAATGTAAACCGCCGCAAACCACGCAATAAATATTGACGAGTATACGCGAGATTATCTTTATTTACACTGTTCCATAATGTCGCCTTCTTCAGTTCTATGTTGCGCCGCGTCAAGCAACAAAACGGGAATGCGAAATGGTTTCGAAGGCAAAGCTGGCGATCCTCGGTCTCGCAGCAGCGGGCGCCGTGGGAGTGACGTTACAAGCCAGCACGCCCGCCGAAGCCCAATCCGGTGCCGCCTCTTGGTACGGCCCCGGATTTCAGGGCCGGCGCACTGCGAATGGCGAGCGCTTCAACACGCACGCCCTCACGGCGGCTCATCGCCGCCTCCCCTTCGGCACCCGGGTTCGGGTCACCAACACGTCGAACGGCCGTTCGGTGGTGGTGCGCATCAACGATCGCGGCCCCTATGTCGGCGGCCGGGTGATCGACCTGTCCCAGGCCTCGGCCCGGGCGATCGGCCTGTCCGGCGTCGCCCGCGTGCGCCTCAGCCGCCTCTGAGCGGCGCCGCGGCGGTCGCCCGGCGGCTTGCGCGTCCCCGACGAGGATGCCGGCTTCGTTCACGCCTCCGCCGCCAGCCGGTGCGAGCCTGCACCCGGAAGCAATCTTCTGGACATCATTGTCGACCAAGAAGACACCTGATCCGCCCAGTCTCGATGCCGCCTCGTCTTGGAGGCGGTCCGATTCCGGGCGGATCGGTCCGTTCGGGCGATAGTCGAGGACCGCCGTTCCGGCGCCGGTCGCGGCTTTCGCCCAGTCTCAAGTCTCGGGTTTTCCGCAGCGGAAGCTTGTTCGCGGCCCCTCGGCTGCTACATGCACGCGCACGGCCGAGGCCACCCGTTGCGGCCGGGATCGCCGGGCGGGCTGTCGCCTCCCCGGTCCAAACCCGCCCTCCCATCTGTTCTCCCGGAGAGACGTCGTGCTCCTGCGCTCCACCTTCCTCCTCGCCCTGACGACCAGTGCCGCTCTCGCCCAGCCGGTCCTGGCCGACCGCGCGGTGCTCAAGCAGCACTGCACCGGCGACTACCTGACCTATTGCGGCAACCTCTCGCCGGACGGGCCCGAGGTGCAGGCCTGCTTCCGCCAGAACAGGTCCAAGCTGTCCCCGGATTGTCAGGCCGCGATCACCAGCTACATGAAGGCGCAGCGCAAGGGATGAGGACACGGTCCGGCCCCTCTCCGACAATACGGCAACCGAACACGCGGGCAGGCGAGTTGGACGCCATAGTATTGCGTCCCAGTCTTTCTCGCCTTTCGCGGCTCACGACGGCGCGGAGCGGGCGTCCAGGCCACCGCCGCCAATCGCGGCCGAGCCTTCAGGACGCGCGCTCCAGGCTCTCTTGCCGGGCGATGCTGCCGCTCTATTTCATGTCGCACAGCGCCAGGGCGTCAGGCTGGCCCGCGCTGGGCGCAATGGCCCGTGCCAATAGTCTGATCACTTCCTGACAGTTGAAGCCATCTTCTACTTGTTCCCAGCGCGGTTGCGGTCGCGAAATAGGCCTTTTGTCATAGCTCGAGCGGGTTCAAGAAAAGTTTTTCTTCACTCTTCAATAATCATTCGGGCGCACCGTCTCCGGCACGTGCTGCGAGAGACCGCCCTTCGTGTCCTTCTTTCCATCGAGCCACGCCGCGCTTCTCGCGGCCGTCGACCGGTCGCAAGGCCGGATCGAGTTCGATCCGTCCGGGACGATCCTGGACGCGAATTCCTGCTTCCTCGCCCTGACCGGCTACACCCTGGCCGAACTCCAAGGCCGGCATCACAGCCTGCTGGTTCCCCCGGCCGAGCGGGAGAGCCCGGACTACGCGGCATTCTGGCAGGGCCTGCGGGCGGGACGGTTCGAGACCCGGGAATTCCGCCGGATCGCCAAGGACGGCCGGTCGATCTGGATCCAGGCCTCCTACAATCCGGTGCTCGACCGGCGCGGCCACGTCGTGCGTGTCGTGAAGCTCGCCTCCGACATCACCGCCCGCAAGGAGCACGACGCTTACCTGGCCGGCCAGATCGCCGCCCTCGACCGCTCGCAGGCGGTGATCCACTTCACCCCGGAGGGGATCATCACCGAGGCCAACGCCGTCTTCCTCGGGCTGATGGGCTACACCAGCGACGAGGTGGTGGGGCGCCATCACGGCCTGTTCGTCTCGGAGGCCGAGCGGGCGAGCCCGGGCTACGCCGCGTTCTGGCAGGCCCTGGCCGCCGGCCGCCACCAGGCCGGCGAGTTCCACCGCGTCGGCAAAGGCGACCGCGAGGTGTGGATCTTCGGCGCCTACAACCCGGTGCTCGACCTCGACGGCAAGCCCTGCGCGGTGGTGAAGTTCGCCACCGACATCACCCAGCAGGTGCTCGACCGCGAGCGCCGGATCACCGGCCAGCGGGCGATCGAGGCGGATATCGCGGCGATCACGGTCGCGGTCTCGGAGGTCTCGGAGCAGGCCCGCGCCACCTCCGAGCAGACGGTCCAGACCTCCGGCAACGTCGAGGCGGTGGCCGCCGGCACCGAGGAATTCGCCGCCTCGATCGCCGAGCTCGGCCGCCACGCCGCGGATGCCCGCACCGCCTCCGACGCGGCGGTGCGCAAGGCCCAGGATGCCGGCGGCATCGTGGCGAGCTTGACGCAGGCCGCCGACCGGATCGGCGAGGCGGTGTCGCTGATCCGCTCCATCGCCGACCAGACCAACCTGCTTGCCCTCAACGCCACGATCGAGGCGGCCCGCGCCGGGGCGGCGGGCCGCGGCTTCGCGGTGGTGGCCACCGAGGTCAAGGCGCTCGCCGGCCAGTCGGCCCGGGCGACCCAGGAGATCGGCACCCAGATCGACGCCGTGCAGGGCGCCACCTCCGAGGCGGTCGCGGCGATCGAGGCGATCGTCGCGGCGATCGGCTATGTCAGCGAGATCTCGGTCGGCGTGTCGAGCGCCATCACCCAGCAGGCCGCGGTGACCCGCGACATGTCGGCCAACATGCAGAATGCCGCCCGCAGCGTCGCCTCGGTGCGCCGGAACATGGAGCGGATCACCGGCTCGGCCGACGACGTCGACACCTCGATCCGCAAGGTCGCCCAGGCGGCGCGGGCGTTGCTCTGATTCAGGCGCGAAGACCGAGCTCAGGCACTGAGCCCGAGGAGCACCACCAGGGCGATCCCGAGAGCGAGGCACGAGGCTGCGGCGAACAGGACGGGCATCGGGTGGCCTCCAGAGGAGCGGCGACGGCGGCCGTGCTAGCGCCGGAGTGAGGCCGCTCCGTGACGATGGGTCAATAAGCGTGGCTGTGACGCCGCCGGCGGGTCGGGTCTGACCCGACTCGCCGCGGGAGGCATGTTCCTGTAGAATGGCTTCCTGAGCAAACAAGGAGAGCCATGCACCTCGTCGTCACGGCCCATACCCCGGACGGGCACCTTTCGTACCAGCGCTCCTCGCCGGAGGCGGCCCTGGAGAAGGCGGACGAGCTCGCGGCAGACGGCCACGAGTGGATCGTGATCACCGACATCACCGGCCGTCACTACGAGCCGGGCGAGTTCGACACCCTGTTCGTGAATCCGGGCAGCTGAGGGTACGGGGCGGGGCCGAATCGCCCCCGCCCGTCCCGCACCGACGACGGATCCCGGCCGTCCCGCTCGGGCCCGGCCGATCCGGAGCCTGACACGACCGTTCGGCGTAAGCCTCCGCCCCCGAAATGCGGTCCCGTTCCCCCGACTCGACAAGGTTGCTCCACCCCCGACCCGTGCTCTGATCGCGTTCGAGCGTGCAGGGCCGCAAGACCCGGTTCTCTGCGCCGGCTGACCTCCCGCGACATGCGCGCAGCCGGGACATGCGACCGAAACCTGCGACCGAAACTTGCACTCGAGGCCGAGGGGCGGACATGCCGAGCGTCGACGTCATCATTCCCTGCTATCGCTACGCGGATTTCCTCGCCGAGAGCGTCGGCAGCGTCCTGGCGACCGAGAATTGCGACGTCCGCGTCCTGATCCTCGACGACGCCTCGCCCGACCACACGCCGGAGGTGGCCGACGCCCTGTGCCGGGCCGATTCCCGCGTGGAATACGTCCGGCACGCGACCAACCGCGGCCACATCGCCACCTATAACGAGGGCCTGGCCTGGGCGCGGGCTGAGTGCCTGCTCCTCCTCTCGGCGGACGATTTCGTCACGCCCGGCGCCCTGGCGCGGGCCGCCCACCTGATGCAGGCGCGGCCGGAGCTGAGCCTGGTCTACGGCCCGTATCTCAGCGTCGAGGAGGGCAAGCCCCGACCGGAAATGCCGCCGGCCGATCTGGACGCCGCTCACACGATCTACGACACGCGGCAGTTCTTCGCGCTCAACCGCTTCATCAACCCGATCCACACCTCGACCGCCGTGGTGCGCACCGCGATCCAGCACCGCGTCGGCGGCTACCGGGCGGAGCTGACGCATTCCGGCGATCAGGAGATGTGGCTGCGGCTCGCCCTGCACGGATCCGTCGCCCGGATCGACCGGCCGCAGGGCGTCTGGCGCCAGCACGGCAGCAACATGTCGTCCTACTACTACGAGCAGATGCGGCGCGACATCGACCAGCGCAGGCTGATGTTCGACACGGTCTTCGGCTATCCCGAGGCCGCGCCGGTCGCCGACATGGCGGCGCCGATGCGGCTCGGGCTCGCCATGGCGGCGGTGCGCCACGCCAGCCAGCCCTTCGACCGCGGCGACGTGGCGGGCGCCCGCGACATGATGAAGCACGCCGCCGGAATCAGCCCGGCCGTGCGCCGCACGCGCCTGTGGTGGCTCCAGCGCGCCAAGCTGGCGATGGGCCCCCGCGCCTGGCAGGCCGTGCGCCCGATCGTCACCAAGCGGCTCGGCCTGTCGCTCGGCCGCTTCGTCGCCCCGATCGAGCGCCCGGACGCGGTGCAGGACGCGCGCTGAACCCCGGGCGGGCGCGGCGCGCCCTGAGCCCCACCGGCCTCACCGCTCCTCGATCGTCAGCTTCTGGAACCCCTTGGCGGCGAGCTTCGGCCGCTTGGCGCTGAGGATGCGGGAATTCACCCCCGTCCAGCCGATCTCGCCCGAGAGGCGGCCATACTCGATCTTCGGGCAGCGGTTCATCACCACGGTGACGCCCCGCGCCTCGGCCCGGGCCGCGCCTTCGTCGTTGCGCACCCCGAGCTGCATCCAGATCACCTGGGGCAGCGGGTCGAGGGCGAGCGCCTCGTCGACGAGGGGGCCGGCGGCCTCGGAGTTCCGAAAGATCTCCACCATGTCGACGGGTTGAGCGAGGTCGGCGAGCCGCGCCGCCACGGGCCGGCCCAGGATCTCGGACCCGGCAAGGCCCGGATTGACCGGGATCACCTGGTAGCCGCGCTCCAGCAGGTACTTGGTGACGATCCAGCTCGGCCGGGCCGGGTTGGCGGAGGCACCGACCAGCGCGATGCTGCGTACCTGCCGCAGGATCTTGCGGATCGCCTCGTCGTCGTAGCGGTCGTGGTTCATCGGGCCGCCTTCCGGTCGAGGAAGGCCGCGATGCCGTCTTCCGCCGCGCGGGCCAGCATGTTCTCGGTCATCACCCGGCCGGCATGGGCGTAGGCCTCCGAGAGCGGCATCTCCAGCTGCTCGTAGAAGGCGCGCTTGCCGACCCGCACCGTGTAGGCACTGCGGGCCGCGATGCCGGCGGCGAGATCCTGCGCGGCGGCGAGCGCCATGCCGGCCGGCACCACCCGGTTGACGAGGCCGAGGTCCTTGGCCTCCCGGGCCTCCGCCATCTCGGCGGTGAGCAGCATCGCCATCGCGGCCTTGCGCGACAGGTTGCGCGAGAGCGCCACCATCGGGGTCGAGCAGAACAGGCCGATCTGCACGCCCGGGGTGGCGAAGCGGGCCTCCTCGCCGGCCACCGCGAGGTCGCAGGAGGCGACGAGCTGGCAGCCGGCCGCGGTCGCGATCCCCTCGACGGCGGCGACCACCGGCTGCGGCAGGGCGGGAATCGCCATCATCACCGACGAGCAGAGATCGAACAGCTCCTTGAACCGGGCCGCGCCGCGGTCGCCTTCCGCCCGGTAGGCGGTCATCTCCTTCAGGTCGTGACCGGCGCAGAAGGCCGGCCCCTCCGCGGCCAGCACCACGGCGCGCACGCTCTCATCCGCGGAGAGCCGCGCGAATTCTTGCGACAGCGCCGTCAGCATCGCGTGCGACAGGGCATTGCGGGCCCGCGGCCGGTTGAGGATCAGGGTCGCGACGCCGTCGCGGTCGTCGCGGAGGAGCAGGGTCTCGGACATGCGGTCTCGGTTGCGGGCGGAACGGATGGCCTATTGTCCGGTGCCGGGCGCCGTGCTGCAAGATCGTGCAGACCGACAACCGGACCCGCCCCACGCATGCCTGATGTTCCTGTGCCCTTCGCGCTGAAGATGGACCGCGACGCGGTCTCGGCCTTCCTCGACGAGGTCTTCCCGCAGATCCATCACGGCGGCCCGGGCCCGGTGATCGAGAGCGTCGGCCCCATGACCGCAACGATGCGCCTGCCCTACCATGACCGTCATTTGCGGCCGGGCGGCACGATGTCCGGGCCCGCCATGATGGGGCTCGCCGACGTGGCGCTCTACGTCGCGATCCTGGCCCAGATCGGTCCGGTGGCGCTCGCCGTCACCACCAACCTGTCGTTCAACTTCATGCGCAAGCCGGCGCAAGCCGACCTCCTGGCGGAGGCGCGCCTGCTCAAGCTCGGGCGCTCGCTGGCCGTCGGCGAGGTGCTGGTTCGCAGCCAGGGGCGCGACGATCTCGTCTGCCACGCCACCGGCACCTACGCGCTGCCGCCGCGCTGAGCCGCACCACGATTTAGCGGTATCATGATACCGCATCATGGAAGCTGCTCGAAAAACTCGCTTTTTTGGCTCGGCGAGAGATCCGCGTCGCTTGACGGCGGCGCGGTCCTCGATTACTGAACCGGCCATCGCCGCCGCGCGCTCAGTCCTGACCGCGGCGGCGTCCTGTTTTTTTCGTCAAGACTTCCGGGACTTATCCGCGATGAAGACCTTTTCGCTGAAGCCCGCCGACGTCGACAAGAAGTGGGTGATCATCGACGCGGAGGGCCTCGTGGTCGGCCGCCTGGCGTCGATCATCGCGATGCGTCTGCGGGGCAAGCACAAGCCCCAGTACACGCCCCACGTCGATTGCGGCGATAACGTCATCGTCATCAATGCGGAGAAGGTGAAGTTCACCGGCCGCAAGTATAACCAGAAGGTGTACTACCACCACACTGGTTACCCGGGTGGCATCAAGGAGCGCTCGGCCAAGTTCATCCTCGAAGGCCGCTTCCCCGAGCGGGTCGTCGAGAAGGCCGTGGAGCGCATGCTGCCGCGCGGCCCGCTGTTCCGGCAGATCCTGGGCAACCTCCGGGTCTACAAGGGCAACGAGCACCCCCACACCGCCCAGCAGCCGGAGACGCTCGACGTCGCCGCTCTCAACCGCAAGAACGTGAGCGCGTAAGATGGCGACCCTTCAGTCTCTCGCCGACCTCGGCCAGGCCAGCAAGGCCCAGAATCTCTCGCAGGGCGAGAACGAGGCCCCGGTCCACGTCCAGAAGCTGGACTCCCTCGGCCGCGCCTACGCCACCGGCAAGCGCAAGGACGCGATCGCTCGCGTCTGGATCAAGCCCGGCGCCGGCAAGATCACGGTGAACGACCGTCCGGTCGACACCTACTTCGCCCGTCCGGTGCTGCGCATGATCCTGCAGCAGCCGCTCCAGGTCGTGGACCGCGTCGACCAGTACGACATCGTCGTGACGGTGGCCGGCGGCGGCCTCTCCGGCCAGGCCGGCGCGGTGCGCCACGGCCTGTCCAAGGCCCTGACCTATTACGAGCCTGAGCTGCGCAGCCCGCTGAAGCGCGAAGGCTTCCTGACCCGCGACCCGCGCGTGGTCGAGCGCAAGAAGTACGGCCGCAAGAAGGCTCGCCGCAGCTTCCAGTTCTCGAAGCGCTGAGCGACCCTTTCGGTCACGACACGATGCAAAGGGCGGGCCCGCGAGGGCCCGCCCTTTCTTCGTTGCGCTCGGCCGCGCTCAGGCGTTCAGCGCCCGCTCCAGCTCGCCCTTCGACATGGTGGAGCGGCCCGGGATGTTCTTCGCCCGCGCCTTCCGCATCAGCTCGGCCTTGGTCGGCCCGCCATCCCGGCCTCCGGTCCTGTGCGAGGCCTTGCGCGAAGCGGCCGCCTTCTTCGCCACGTCCTTCGGCTGCTTCGAGTGCTGCTTGCCCTTGGCGCTGTCGGCGCGCTTCTTGGCCGTGGAGCGCTTGTACTCGTCGTCGGAGAGCTGCTCGCGCGCCTTCTTCGGCAGGTAGCGCTCGCCGGTCTCGCCGCTCTTCTGGCCCGACTTGGTGCCCCACTCCTCGTCGGTCCATTGCTTGAGGTGGTTGTCGGACGATTTCTTGCCCTCGTAGCCGCCGCCCTCCTCCTTGTATTCCTGGACGGCCATCTGGGCCTTGCGGGCCGACCACTGGCCGGGCTTGCCGCCCTTCGAGGAGCGGGTGACGTCCTTCTTGATCTTCTCCCAGAGCTTCGGGTCGGTCTTCTTGGCGGTGCCGGCCATGACGGGATCCTCACGTCGTCTGCTTCGATCTGGCAGCACAACCGGAGCGCGCGGGCAGGGTTCCTCTGGGGCTCGGTCCCCCTGTGGATGGCCGGGCGACACGAGACCGTCGCAACAGCCGTGGCACGTTCACCACCCCGCGGACCGTCATTGCCGATTGACTTGATGGCCCCCCGACCCCAATCAACGCGCGCGTCGCCCGGCATCGGCCGATCCGCGCCACGGAGCTTCCGCCCATGACCCGCAAGCACAGCCCGAGCGTCTTCATCGACGGCGAGGCCGGCACGACCGGTCTCGGCATCCGCGAGCGCCTGGACGCCTTCACCGACATCACCGTCCGGTCGATCCCGCACGAGAGCCGCAAGGACCCGGAGGCGAAGCGCACCCTCCTGTCCGAGGTCGACCTCGTCATTCTCTGCCTGCCCGACGACGCCTCGCGCGAGACGGCGGCGCTCGCCGATTCGCTGCCCGGCGGCGGCCCGCGGCTGCTCGATGCCAGCACCGCCTACCGGGTCGACCCGGCCTGGACCTACGGCTTCGCCGAGCTGGCGCCGGAGCAGGAAGGCGCCATCCGGGCCTCGCGCCGCGTCTCCAATCCGGGCTGCTATCCGACCGGCGGCATCGCGCTCCTGCGGCCGCTGATCGATGCCGGGCTGATCCCGACCGATTTCCCCATCAGCATCAACGCAGTCTCAGGGTATAGCGGCGGCGGCCGCAAGATGATCGAATCTTACGAGGCCGGCGAGGCCCCGGCCTTCCAGCTCTACGGCCTCGGCTTCGGCCACAAGCACCTGCCCGAGACCCAGAAGTACAGCGGCCTGACCCGCCGCCCGATCTTCGTACCGTCGGTGGGCAACTTCCGGCAGGGGATGCTGGTGTCGATCCCGCTGCATCTCGACCTCCTGCCCGGCAAGCCGACCCCTGGCGACCTCGAAGCCGCCCTCGTCGCCCGCTACGCTGGCGCGACGCTCGTCAAGGTCGTGACCGGCGCCGAGGAAGGCGCGCATCGCGAGCGCATCGAGCCCGAGGCGCTGAACGGCACCGACCGGCTCGAGCTCCGGGTGTTCGGCTCCGACAGCCATCGCCACGCGGTACTGGTCGCGCGCCTCGACAATCTCGGCAAGGGCGCCTCCGGCGCCGCGGTGCAGAACCTGCGCCTGATGCTCGACCTCGACTGAAAACCCGCTCGCCGGAGGGCTCGAACGCCCTCCGGCGGCCTTGAGACTACTCCCGCGCCGGGATCTCCAGCCCCCGTTGCACCGCGGGCCGGGAGAGGCCCCGCTCCAGCCAGGCCGGGACGTGCGTGAGCGCGTCGTATTCCACCAGCTCCCGCGCCTCGTAGAAGCCGATCAGGTTGCGCACCCAGCCGAGCATCGCGATGTCGGCGATGGTGTAATCCGCGCCCATGATCCAGTCGCGGCCCGTCAGCCGCGTCTCCAGCACCCCGAGCAGCCGCTTCGACTCGTCGCGGTAGCGGTTCAGCGGCCGCTTGTCCTCGATCTCGCGCCCGGCGAACTTGTGGAAGTAGCCGAGCTGGCCGAACATCGGCCCGAGCGCCGCCATCTGGAAGAACAGCCACTGCGCGGTCTCGTAGCGCCCGGCCGGATCGGCGGGGATCAGCCGTCCGGTCTTCTCGGCGAGGTACATCAGGATCGCCCCGGACTCGAACAGGGCGAACGGCTTGCCCCCCGGCCCAGCCGGATCGAGGATCGCCGGGATCTTGCCGTTCGGGTTGAGCGACAGGAATTCCGGGTTCCAGGTCTCGTTCTTGCCGATATTGACGGCGTGCGGCTCGTAAGGAAGCCCCAGCTCCTCGAGCGCGATCGACACCTTCACGCCGTTCGGCGTCGGCCAGGAATAGAGCTGGATCCGGTCCGGGTGCCGGGCCGGCCAGCGCGCGGTGATCGGGAAGGCGGAGAGGTCGGGCATCGCAACAGGCTCCCTCGTGCGGGGGCCGCGACGATACCCGCCCTCTCCCGCCGGACAAGGCCGGCCGTCAGGTCCTCGCCGCGAAGTGCCTGGCGAGCAGCGGCAGGTGGTCGGCCCCGTGCCCGGCCTCGACGAGAGCATCGAGATCGGCCAGCACCCCGTCGGCGACGGCGCGCTCGGCCCCCAGCGTCTCGGCCATCGCCACGTAGTAGCCCAGGTCCTTATGGGCATTGGCGATCGAGAACCGCATCGGTGAGGAATCGCCGGCGAGGAGGAAGGGCGACAGCCGGTCGAGGGCCGCGCCGTAGCCGCCGCCCTTGCGCAGCACCTCGACCAGCACGTCGGGTGCGATCCCGGCCTTCCCGGCGCAGGAAGCGGCCTCGGCGATCAGCGTGACCGTGCCGAGCGACACGTAATTGTGCAGGAGCTTCAGGGTGTGGCCCGCCCCGGCCTCGGGGCCGGCATGGAAGATATTTTCGGCGAAGGCCGAGAGCAGCGGCCGCATCGCCGCGAACAGCTCGGGCTCGGCCCCGACCAGGAGGTTGAGCCGCCCTTCCGCCGCCTCCTTCGGCGTACGGGTCATCGGCGCATCGATGAAGCGCCCGCCTGCTTCGCCCACCGCCGCCGCGACCCGCTTCGTCGAGGCCGGGATGGCGGTCGAGCAATCGACCACCACGGTGCCCTTGCGTAAGGTGGCGAGGAGCCCGCCCTCCCCGAGCAGCACGTCCTCGACCTGCGGCGTGCCGGTGACGCACAGGATGATCACCTCACTCGCCCGCGCGAGCGAGGTCCGGTCGGCATGGCGCGTCGCGCCCAAGGCGTCGAGGTCGTCCGTCGGCTGGTTGCCCGGATGGTCGAGATAGCCGAGAGGCCAGCCCTTGCGCGCGAGGTTGAGGGCGATCCCGTGCCCCATCAGCCCGACGCCGACGAGACCCACGCTCTGCTTGCTCATGATGCTCATGTCTCCCAACGATGAATGAATCACGCGAGGGCCCGGCGCACCGCGTCGGCGACCTCGGTGCAGGTCGCGCTGCCGCCGAGATCGCGCGGCACCGCCCGCCCCTCGGCGAGCACCGTGCCGAGAGCCGCCTCGATCCGGTCCGCAGCCTCTGTGAGGCCCGCGTCGGCTTTCCGGTCGGCGAGCCAGCGCAGCATCATCACCCCTGACAGGATGGTGGCGACCGGGCTCGCGACGTTCTGCCCGGCGATGTCCGGCGCCGAGCCGTGGGCGCCCTGGAACAGGGCGTGGCTGTCGCCGATCTCGCCCGAGGGCGAGATGCCCATGCCGCCGACGGTGGCGGCGCCGAGATCCGAGATGATGTCGCCGAACATGTTCTCGGCGACGATCACGTCGTAGAAGTCGGGCCGCTTGAGCATGTGCACGGTGATCGCGTCGGCATAGGCGTAGTCGATGGCGATGCCCGGATAGTCACCGTGCACCTCGTCGCAGATCCGGCGGAAGAAGGCGTAAGCCCGCAGGATGTTGGCCTTGTCGCAGACCGTGACCCGGCGCTGCCCGTCCCGCTTCGCGCCGCTGCGCTTGCCTGCGAGGTCGAAGGCGAAGCGCGCCACCCGCTCGGTGCCCTTGCGGGTCACGACCAGGCTGTCCGTCGCGACCTCGTCGCGCAACACCACCCCGGCGCCGCGGCTGGCATAGAGCCCCTCGGTGTTCTCGCGCACGATGACGTAGTCGATGCCGCCGCCCTCGAAGGCGCGCAACGGAGAGAGCACGCCGGGCAGGAGCTTGATCGGCCGGACATTGGCGTAGAGGTCGAGGCGGAAGCGCAGGCGCAGGTGCAGGTCGTTGCCGACTTCCGTTCCGTCCGGATAGACCACGCCCGGCAGGCCGGCCGCCCCGTGCAGGATCGCGTCGGCGTCGCGGCAGACCGCGAAAGTGTCGTCCGGCAGGACCTCGCCGCTCTTCTGGTAATGCCCGGCGCCGCCCTCCAGCATCGCGAAGGCGAGGGTGCCGGTGCCGCAGGCCTCCGCCAGCACCGCCATCGCCGCCTTCGTCACCTCGGGGCCAATGCCGTCGCCCTCGATGGTGGCGATGCGATACTGCGCCATTTCTCCGCTCCTCCCCTTGAGATCCGCAGGCAGCGCGGAACCTTTGCGGGGGCGCGTAGCATAGCGCCGCGGGCCGCGACATCCGGTCCGACGCATGCAAGGGATACACGGCAAGGAGGAGCCGCCGATGACGGGAGAGCCGTTCACCTACCACGTTCCGGATGCCGCGATCGCCGACCTGCGCGAGCGCCTCGCCCGCACCCGCCTGCCCGACCAGGCACCCGAAGCCCCGTGGACCTACGGCACGGACGTCACCTACCTCGCTGACCTCGTCGCCTACTGGCGCGACAGCTTCGACTGGCGCGCGCAGGAAGCTGCGCTCAATGCCTTCCCGCAGGCCAAGCTGCGGGTGGGAGAGATCGACCTCCATTATCTGCACGTTCCGGGCCGGGGGCCGAATCCCCGTCCGCTCCTCCTCTGCCACGGCTGGCCCGGCTCGGTGTTCGAGTTCCTCGACCTGATCCCGCGCCTGATCGATCCGGCCCGGTTCGGAGGCAGGCCCGAGGACGCCTTCACGGTGGTGGCGCCGTCGCTCCCCGGCTACGGCCTGTCCTTCCGTCCCGGTCAGCCCCGACTTGGCGTCGAGGAGATCGCCGATCACTTTGCGGAGCTGATGACCCGCCTCGGCTACGACCGCTTCATGACCCAAGGCGGCGATTGGGGTGCCTTCATCACCACGCGGCTCGCCTGGCGCCACCCGCAGCGGGTCGAGGGCTTGCACCTCAACATGCTGCCGGTGCGCCGCGATCTCTCCGGCCGCGACGCGACGCCCGAGGAAGCGGCGCATTACGCGCGCGTCGGCGCCTGGCTCAAGGAAGAGACGGGCTACCAGTGGATCCAGGGCACCAAGCCCCAGACGCTGGCTTTCGCGCTCACCGACTCGCCCTCCGGCCTCGCCGCCTGGATCGCGGAAAAATTCCGGTCCT
>NZ_CP028843.1:322500-482500 GCF_003058325.1 Methylobacterium currus | reverse complement strand
GCTGCCCATTGTCACCGCCATTGTAGCACGTGTGTAGCCCATCCCGTAAGGGCCATGAGGACTTGACGTCATCCACACCTTCCTCGCGGCTTATCACCGGCAGTCTCCCCAGAGTGCCCAACCAAATGATGGCAACTAGGGACGTGGGTTGCGCTCGTTGCGGGACTTAACCCAACATCTCACGACACGAGCTGACGACAGCCATGCAGCACCTGTGTGCGCGCCCCCGAAGGGGACCCCGGATCTCTCCGGATAACACGCCATGTCAAGGGATGGTAAGGTTCTGCGCGTTGCTTCGAATTAAACCACATGCTCCACCGCTTGTGCGGGCCCCCGTCAATTCCTTTGAGTTTTAATCTTGCGACCGTACTCCCCAGGCGGAATGCTTAATGCGTTAGCGGCGCCACTGAGGTGCATGCACCCCAACGGCTAGCATTCATCGTTTACAGCGTGGACTACCAGGGTATCTAATCCTGTTTGCTCCCCACGCTTTCGCGCCTCAGCGTCAGAACCGGACCAGACAGCCGCCTTCGCCACTGGTGTTCTTGCGAATATCTACGAATTTCACCTCTACACTCGCAGTTCCGCTGTCCTCTTCCGGTCTCAAGCCAACCAGTATCGAAGGCCATTCCGTGGTTGAGCCACGGGCTTTCACCCTCGACTAAATCAGCCGCCTACGCGCCCTTTACGCCCAGTGATTCCGAGCAACGCTAGCCCCCTTCGTATTACCGCGGCTGCTGGCACGAAGTTAGCCGGGGCTTATTCCTCCGGTACCGTCATTATCGTCCCGGAGAAAAGAGCTTTACAACCCTAAGGCCGTCATCACTCACGCGGCATGGCTGGATCAGGGTTGCCCCCATTGTCCAATATTCCCCACTGCTGCCTCCCGTAGGAGTCTGGGCCGTGTCTCAGTCCCAGTGTGGCTGATCATCCTCTCAGACCAGCTACTGATCGTCGCCTTGGTGAGCCATAACCTCACCAACTAGCTAATCAGACGCGGGCCGATCCTTCGGCAGTCAAGCCTTTCCCCATAAGGGCGTATCCGGTATTAGCTCAAGTTTCCCTGAGTTATTCCGAACCGAAGGGCACGTTCCCACGCGTTACTCACCCGTCTGCCGCTGACCCCGAAGGGCCCGCTCGACTTGCATGTGTTAAGCCTGCCGCCAGCGTTCGCTCTGAGCCAGGATCAAACTCTCAAGTTGAAGAGCTGATCAAAGCTGATCACAATAGTAACGGAGGCTCACAACCGACCGGCGTTTCCGCACGATCGTGTGAGCACCGAAACGTCAGACCAGCATCATCCTACTCATGATCCCGCCCGAAGGCAGGATCCGCAGGGACGACGCCGTCCACGCTTCTCTTTCTCGTATGCACTTGTCAAAGAGCAGGCCGGTCGACCCGGCGATCGTCGGCAACAACAGGACCCGCGCCTGACCAAGGTCAGGCTCGCCGGCCCAGACTGTGCAGAAGACGTTTCAGAGACCGGTCCGCGGGAGCGGCCGGCGCCGATGGGTGGTCGTATAGGCCCCGCATTTTCCCCCGTCAACTCCTTTGTGAAGCTCCCGCGACAGATGCCTCATCGGCCCCCTCCCCTCTCGCACGCGTCGGCTCGCGGACGGCGATGCCGAGAGCGACTGGCTTACGAGTGCTCCTGCGTACGGCTGGCGCACCCGCGTGTGCAATGCCTGTATTACGTGGGCGCATAGGCGGGAATCGCGCCCCGTAGAGACCATCAGTCACTATCCATGGCGCACAACTTTGTTTCCACGGTGTAATTCTGTCGCATTCCCAAAAAGAAATATTGACCCGCGGCGCTCAAAGACGCATGGGGCACGCACTCTGTCATCGGAGCCGATTGAATGCTGGACCAAGATCAAGAAACCAACCTGATTGAGCGCGCAGCCGACATCGTGTCGGCCTACGTGTCCAACAACTCCGTGCCGCTGCCCGATCTGCCGGCCCTGATCAACGCCGTGCACCAGTCGCTGAGCCGGCTCGGCGACAATCAGCCGGTCGAGGCCGAGAAGCCGGTCCCGCTGATGCCGATCAAGAAGACGGTGACCCCGGACTACCTGATCAGCCTCGAGGACGGCCGGCAGTACAAGTCGCTCAAGCGCCACCTGTCGACCCGCGGGCTCACCCCCGAGGAGTACCGCCGCAAGTGGGGCCTGCCGCACGACTACCCGATGGTCGCCGCCAACTACGCCGCCCAGCGCTCCGAACTCGCCAAGAACAGCGGCCTGGGCCGGCGCCGCAGCGCCTGACCCCCGCTCTGACATCGTCTCGGGCGAGGGGCGCCAGCCCGGACAAAGAAAGGCCCCCGGATCGTGAGATCCGGGGGCCTTTCTCGTCTCAGGGAAGAGTCAGGCAGTTAATGCGCCACCAGCCCCGAAGCGTCGTCCTCGGACCGGGCGGGCGAAGCCTTCGGCAGCGGCTCGTCCCAGTCGATCGCCACCGGCATGCGCACCAGCGCCCGCTCCAGGACCTGATCCATGCGCGAGACGGGAACGATCTCGAGCCCGTTCTTCACGCTGTCGGGAATCTCCACCAGATCCTTGGCGTTCTCCTCCGGGATCAGCACGATCTTGATGCCGCCCCGCAGAGCGGCCAGCAGCTTCTCCTTGAGGCCGCCGATCGGCAGCACCCGACCCCGCAAGGTGACTTCGCCGGTCATGGCGATGTCGCGGCGAATCGGGATGCCGGTGATGACCGAGACGATCGCCGTCGCCATGGCGATACCAGCCGAGGGCCCGTCCTTCGGATTCGCCCCCTCCGGCACGTGGACGTGGATGTCCCGGCGCTCGAACAACGGCGGCTCGACGCCGAAATCGACGGCCCGCGAGCGGACGTAGGACGCCGCCGCCGAGATCGATTCCTTCATCACGTCGCGCAGGTTGCCGGTGACCGTCATCTTGCCCTTACCGGGCATCATGACGCCCTCGATCGTGAGCAGCTCGCCCCCGACCTCGGTCCAGGCCAGACCCGTGACCACGCCGACCTGATCGTCGGTCTCGACCTCGCCATAGCGGAACTTCGCCGGGCCCAGGAAGGTGTCGAGGTTGTCGGCCGAGACCGTCACGCTCTTCACCCCCGAGATCAGGATCTCCTTCACCGCCTTGCGGATCAGGTTCGAGATCTCGCGCTCCAGGTTCCGCACGCCCGCCTCGCGGGTGTAGCGGCGGATCAGGAGCATCAGGCCGTCATCGGTGATCGACCACTCCTTGGGCTCGAGGCCGTGCTTCTTCAGCGCGCCGGGCATCAGGTGCTTGCGCGCGATCTCGACCTTCTCCTCCTCGGTGTAGCCGGCGATGCGGATCACCTCCATCCGGTCCAGGAGGGCCGGCGGGATATTGAGGGTGTTGGCCGTGGTCACGAACATCACGTTCGACAGGTCGTAATCGACCTCGAGGTAATGGTCGTTGAAGGTCGCGTTCTGCTCCGGATCCAGCACCTCGAGGAGCGCCGCGGACGGATCGCCGCGGAAGTCCATGCCCATCTTGTCGATCTCGTCGAGCAGGATGAGCGGGTTCGAGGTCTTGGCCTTGCGCATCGACTGCACGATCTTGCCGGGCATCGAGCCGATATAGGTCCGCCGGTGACCGCGGATCTCGGCCTCGTCACGCACGCCGCCGAGCGACATGCGCACGAACTCGCGACCCGTCGCCTTGGCGATCGACTTGCCGAGCGAGGTCTTGCCGACGCCGGGCGGTCCGACGAGGCAGAGGATCGGACCGGTGAGCTTGTTGGCGCGCTGCTGCACCGCCAGGTACTCGACGATCCGCTCCTTCACCTTGTCGAGGCCGAAATGGTCGGCATCGAGCATCGCCTGCGCACCGGGCAGGTCCTTCTTGATCTTCGAGCGCTTGCCCCACGGGATGCCGAGCATCCAGTCGAGGTAGTTGCGCACGACCGTCGCCTCGGCCGACATCGGCGACATCTGGCGCAGCTTCTTCAGCTCGGCCAACGCCTTGTCCCGCGCCTCCTTGGACAGCTTGGTCTTCTCGATCTTGTCCTCGAGCTCGGCCAGCTCGTCGCGGCCGTCCTCGTCGCCGAGTTCCTTCTGAATGGCCTTCATCTGCTCATTCAGGTAGTACTCGCGCTGAGTCTTCTCCATCTGCCGCTTGACGCGGGTGCGAATGCGCTTCTCGACCTGCAGCACCGAGATCTCGCTCTCCATCAGCGAGAGCACGCGCTCCAGCCGCTGGGCGACGGTCGGGATCTCGAGGATCGCCTGCTTGTCGGAGATCTTGACCGCGAGATGCGAGGCGACCGTGTCGGCGAGCTTCGAGGGCTCGTCGATCTGGATCACCGCCGAGACCACCTCGGGCGAGATCTTCTTGTTGAGCTTGACGTAGTTCTCGAACTCCGAGATCACCGAACGGGCGAGGGCCTCGGCCTCGATCTTGTCGCCGAGATCGTTCGGCAGCACCTCGGCCTCGGCGGCGTAGTACTCGTCCGAGCGCACGAAATCCTGGATCTTGGCCCGGCCGCCGCCCTCCACCAGCACCTTTACGGTGCCGTCGGGCAGCTTGAGCAGCTGGAGCACGCTCGCCAGGGTGCCGATGGTGTAGATCGCATCGGTGGCCGGATCGTCGTCGGTGGCGTTGACCTGGGTCGCGAGCAGGATGTGGCGGTCGGTGCGCACCGCCTCCTCGAGGGCCCGGATCGACTTCTCGCGGCCGACGAAGAGCGGCACGATCATGTGCGGGAAGACCACGATGTCGCGCAGCGGCAGGACCGCATAGGTCCCGCTCGTACCGGGGACGACGGGCTGGCGCGATTTCGGCTGGGTCATTGACTGACTTCCTTGTGTGGTGACGCCCAGATCCCTCCCCTCACGAGGGGAAAAGCAGGAGGAACATGGGGGCCGACCGGGCCGCGGGGGTCGGAACGAGAAGAGCGGCCGGGTCGCGGCACCGCACCTCGTTTCGGTGAGCATGCGGCCGCCGCGTTGACTCTCAGGTGGCTCCTTCGGGTGCCGCTTTCAAGCACCGTGCCACCCGGCCGCATCCGGCCACCTCTCGGACGAGAGGCCGCCGTTTTCGCGGCGGCCTCCGGGTCACCGTCAGGCGCTGGCGCTCGCCGGCGCGTCCTTGCCGCGGTCGCCGTGGATGTAGAGCGGCCGCGACTTGCCGTCGACGACCTCCGGCCCGATCACCACCTGCTCCACCGAATCAAGGCCGGGCAGGTCGTACATCGTCTCGAGCAGGATGCTCTCCAGGATCGATCGCAGGCCGCGGGCGCCGGTCTTGCGCTCGATCGCCTTGCGGGCGACGAGGCTCAGCGCCTCCTCCTGGAACGTCAGGTCGACGTTCTCCATCTCGAACAGGCGCTGGTACTGCTTGACGAGCGCGTTCTTCGGCTCCTGGAGGATCCGCTTCAGCGCCGTCTCGTCGAGGTCCTCGAGTGTCGCCAGCACCGGCAGGCGGCCGACGAATTCCGGGATCAGGCCGAACTTCAGCAGGTCCTCGGGCTCGACGTTGCGGAAGATCTCGCCGGTGCGGCGGTCGTCCGGAGCCTGAACGGTGGCGCCGAAGCCGATCGAGGTGCCCTTGCCGCGGGCCGAGATGATCCGCTCCAGCCCCGCGAAGGCGCCGCCGCAGATGAACAGGATGTTGGTCGTGTCGACCTGCAGGAATTCCTGCTGCGGGTGCTTGCGCCCGCCCTGCGGCGGCACGCTGGCGACCGTGCCCTCCATGATCTTCAGGAGGGCCTGCTGCACGCCCTCGCCCGACACGTCGCGGGTGATGGAGGGGTTATCCGACTTGCGCGAGATCTTGTCGATCTCGTCGATGTAGACGATGCCGCGCTGCGCCCGCTCGACGTTGTAGTCCGAGGCCTGGAGCAGCTTGAGGATGATGTTCTCGACGTCCTCGCCGACGTAACCGGCCTCGGTCAGCGTCGTTGCATCGGCCATCGTGAACGGCACGTCGAGGATGCGCGCCAGGGTCTGGGCCAGAAGAGTCTTGCCCGACCCGGTCGGGCCGATCAGCAGGATGTTGGACTTCGCCAGCTCGACGTCGTTGTGCTTGGTCGCGTGCGCCAGGCGCTTGTAGTGGTTGTGCACAGCCACCGACAGGACCTTCTTGGCAAAGTCCTGCCCGATGACGTAGTCATCCAGAACCCGCCGAATTTCCTTCGGAGTCGGTACGCCGTCCCGCGACTTCACCAACGAGGACTTCGATTCCTCGCGAATGATGTCCATGCACAGCTCGACGCACTCATCGCAGATGAAGACGGTCGGGCCCGCGATCAGCTTGCGAACCTCGTGCTGGCTCTTGCCGCAGAACGAGCAGTACAGCGTGCTCTTCGAGTCGTTGCCGCCAGCCTTGCTCATATGGGTCTCCAAGTCCCCGATCGGTCCCGCCCCGGGGGCACGACCGCATCGCTTTTAGATAGTGGCGCCCGGCTAAAGAAACAGTCACCGCCTCCCGCGCGCCGAGCGCCCGACGCAGAATCGCGATGCAAACACGCAGCCACCGCCGGATCAATCCCGCGGATGCGACAGGCTCCCGCCAAATGGCCGCATCCGGGATCCGCCTTCCGGAGCGGTCGCCACCCGCCGGGGGAGGTCCGCCCAGGCGGGCCCCTCCGGCGGATGGCGCGGCCGCCGGCGTTTACGCCTGCGCCGGCGCCTCGGCCCGCTTCTGGAGCACCTCGTCGATCAGGCCCCACTCCTTGGCCGCGTCGGCGGTCATGAAGTTGTCGCGCTCCAGGCCCTGCTCGATGGCATCGTAGTCGCGGCCGGTATGCTTCACGTAGATCTCGTTGAGGCGCCGCTTTAGGGCCTCGATCTCGCGGGCATGGATGAGGATGTCGGTGGCCTGGCCCTGGAAGCCGCCGGAGGGCTGGTGCACCATGATCCGGGCATTCGGCAGCGCGAAGCGGTGGCCCGCCTCGCCGGCGGCCAGCAGCAGCGAGCCCATCGAGGCGGCCTGGCCGACGCAGAGCGTGGCGACCGGGCAGCGGATGAACTGCATCGTGTCGTAGATCGACAGGCCGGAGGTGACGACGCCGCCTGGCGAGTTGATGTAGAAGGAGATCTCCTTCTTCGGATTCTCCGCCTCGAGGAACAGCAGCTGCGCCACGATCAGCGACGCGGAGTAGTCCTCGACCGGGCCGGTCAGGAAGATGATGCGCTCGCGCAGCAGGCGCGAGTAGATGTCGAACGCGCGCTCGCCGCGACTCGACTGCTCGACCACCATAGGGACGAGCGCGCTGTTATAATACTCGACCGGATCTCTCATCTCACTGGCCCTCTGAACGGAACCCGGCTGCCTTCGGGCAGCCGGGATGACGGCGGAACGAACGACCTCTCAGGCCCCGTCCGCCGCCCGCCAGAGGGAGGAGGTCGGCCGGGGATCAGGCCGGGTTGGACTCACCCGCGGGAGCAGCCTCGGCCGTCTCGGCCTTGGTGCCGTCCTCGGCGTCGTCCTCGTCGGCGAACAGCGCCTCCTTGGAGACGGGCTCCTCGACCAGTTTGACCTGACCGAGGACGTGGTCAACCACCTTCTCCTCGAACAGCGGAGCGCGCAGCTCGGCCAGCGCCTGCGGGGTCTTGCGGTAGAAATCCCAGACCTGCTGCTCTTGGCCCGGGAACTGACGGACGCGGGCGATCAGGGCCTGATTCACCTCGTCGTCCGAGACCTTGATATCGGCGCTCTCGCCGGCCTGCGCAAGCACCAGACCGAGGCGCACGCGGCGCTCGGCGATCCGGCGGTACTCCTCGCGCGCCTTCTCCTCCGTGGTGTCCTCGTCCTCGAAGGTCTTGCCGCGGTTCTTCAGATCCTGCTCGACCTGGGCCCACACGGCGGCGAATTCCTGGTGGACGAGGCTCGGGGGCAGCTCGAAGGAGTAGCGGCTGTCGAGGGCGTCGAGCAGGCCCTTCTTGAGCTTCTGGCGCGAGGCCGCCTCGTACTCGCGGCCCATGGTGGTCCGCACGGCGTCCTTGAGGGCGTCGAGGGAGTCCATGCCGAAATTCTTGGCGAGCTCGTCGTCGATCGTGAGCTCACCCGGGGCCTTCACGGCCTTCACGGTGACGTCGAACTCGGCTTCCTTGCCGGCGAGGTGCTCGGCGCCGTAGCTCTCCGGGAAGGTGACCTTGACCAGGCGCTCGTCGCCGACCTTGGCGCCGATCAGCTGGTCCTCGAAGCCGGGGATGAAGGTGTTCGAGCCGAGATCGAGGTTGATGTCCTCGCCGGTGCCGCCCTCGAACGGGGTGCCGTCGATCCGGCCGGTGAAGTTGATGGTCAGGCGGTCGCCGGACTGGGCAGCCTCGCCCTCGGGCCGGTCCTCGAACGGGCGGTTGGCGGCGGCCATCCGCTCGATCGTCTCGTTGATCTCCTCGTCGGAGGGGGTGACGACGAGCTTGGTCAGGCTCACGTCCGAGAGGTCGACGAGGTCGAAGCTCGGCATCACCTCGAGGGCGATCTTGAACGAGAGGTCGGCCTTGGCGTCGAGCGCCTTCTCGATCTCGTCCTTGTCCTCGGGCATCTGCACCTGAGGCTCGAGGGCGAGCTTGAGCTTGTTGTCCTCGACGATCTTCTGGTTGGCCTCGTTGACGGCGTTCTGGACGACGTCGGCCATCACGGAGCGGCCGTAGACCTTGCGCAGGTGGGCGACCGGCACCTTGCCCGGGCGGAAGCCCTTGATCTGCACCTTGCCCTTGATCCCGTCGAGCTCGGTCGCGAGCCGGCTCTCCAGCTCGGCCGCGGGGAGGACCACCTGGAACTCGCGCTTCAGCCCCTCGGCCTTGGTCTCGGTCACCTGCATCGTCGTCATTCCGCCTTGCACCTTCGAATCCGGCCTGGCTGCGGCCCGGACGGCGCTGGCTCGCACCGTGCGACGGGACCGTCAGGACAAGGAGCCGGCACTGCTGCTTGAACCCAATCCGTCGTGTCGCCTGGCGGAGATGGTGCGGGCGGAGGGGCTCGAACCCCCACGACTCTCGTCACTGGAACCTAAATCCAGCGCGTCTACCAATTCCGCCACGCCCGCGACGCTCGCGCCCGAGGCCTTACGCGCCCGGGCGCGGCTCTATAGCATGGTCGATCGGTCACGCAGCAAGAATTTTAGGCCACGCCTCGCCCCGCGCCGGCAGCCCGGCTACAAGGCGGGTTCCCGCGGCAGGCCCACCGCCCCGCGCGAAAAAGATTCCGTTCAGCGAGGTGCCATGCCGTCGTCCCTGCCGCCCTCGCGCCGCGCGCTGCTCGCCGGCGCCGCCCTCTCCCTCGCGCCGGCCCTCGCCCGGGCGCAAGGCGGCACGTCCGGGACCACACCCCAGCCGGCACCCGGCGCGGCCGAGGCGCGATCCCTGATCGCGGCGCCCCTCAAGGCGCGGATCAAGCCGGAGCCGGCGCCCGAGACCCCGGTCTGGGCCTTCGACGGCACAGGCGACGGACCGGCGGCACCGCTGGTCCTGCGCGTCAAGCTCGGCGAGGCCTTGCGCCTGCGCCTGGAGAACAAGACCGGGCGGCCGCTGTCGCTGCACTGGCACGGGGTGCGCAACCGCAACGCCATGGACGGGGTCGGCGGGGTGACCCAGAGCCCGGTCGCCCCGGGGGCGAGCTTTCTCTACGAGTTCACCCCGCCGGATGCCGGCACCTTCCTGATCCGTCCCCTCGTGGTCGGCGGGTCGAGCGAGCCTGCCGGGCGCGGGCTCGCCGGGCTGCTGGTGGTCGAGGAAGCAAAGCCCCCCGTCGTCGACCGCGACGTGCCGCTGATCCTGCAGGATTGGCGCCTCGAGGCCGACGGGACGCCGGCGGCCTTCGGGCAGGTCGCCTTCGCGTCAAGCTCCGGCCGGCTCGGCAACGCGCTCACCGTCAACGGAAAGCCGGTGCCGGAGCTGATCGAGGCCGCACCGGGCACCCGCCTGCGCCTGCGCCTCGCCAATGCCTGCAATGCCCGGGCGACCCGGATCCGCTTCGACGGCCTGAAGGCCTGGGTGGCGGCGGTGGATGGGCAGCCGACCGACACCTTCGAGCCGCTGCGGGCCACCCTCCCCTTCCAGCCCGGCACCCGCTACGACATCCTCCTCGATATGCCGGGGGCCTCCGAACCGGCGGGCGCCGTGGTGGCGCTGATCGGCTTCGGCATGCCGCTCGCCCGCCTCGTCGCGAAGGGCGACGCGGTCGCGGCCCGGCCGCCGGTGGCGCCGATCGGCGAGAACAAGCTGCTGCCGCCGGAGATCAAGCTGCAGAACGCCTTCCGGCGCGACATCGCCATCGCGGGCGGCGCGGTGTTCGACAAGGCCAAGCCCGAGGCAGCCCCGACCTTCACCGGCGATCCGACCCGGATCTGGACGCTGAACGGCGCTGCCGGTCGGGCCGAGAACCCGCCCCTGTTCTCGGTCAAGCGCAACACCGCGGTGGTGCTGGCGCTCACCAACACCACGGCCTTCCCGCAATCGCTGCACCTGCACGGCCACGTCTTCCGCCTGCTGCATCCGCTCGACGACGGCTGGGAGCCCTACTGGCTCGACACCTTCCAGCTGCTGGAGGGCCGCACCGCCCGCATCGCCTTCCTGGCCGACAATCCGGGCCGCTGGCTCATCGGCGCCACGGCGCTGGAGCGGTTCGATACCGGCCTGTGGGGCTGGTTCGAGGTGACCTGAGACTCCGGCCCACCTGCGTCCGGCGGTCGCAGGACGGCTGCCGGATGATGCACTGCCGCGTTTGAGGCGGTGTATTCAAGTCCTTGCAGACGATGGTTTTACCGCCGTCTGCTTCAAGCTTGGCAGAAGATCGATCAAGAGAATGTGTTAACGTGGGCCCATGCATCGCGGCGATGCTTGGCGCATGCTGGTGCACCAGCAGCGCACAATGAGCTGCAGCGCATCGATGAGGTTCCCAGCATGGAACATCAGCCGCTTCGCCACATCCGGGACATCGCCGACGTCGAGACGGTCCCGCTCCTCCTCGAGGGCCGCCGGGCCCGGCTCGAGCGCTTCGCCGAGATTCTCGAACGCGATCCCGGCCGCAGCTTCATCACCCTGGAGGAGATCGAGTTCGTGCCCCGCAAGATGCGGGCGGGCATCCGGGCCGACAACTCGCCGCTCGCCTATGCCTATGCGGATCCGGTCCTGCGGGCGAGCGGGCTCGCAAGCGACACCTTCGGGGAGGCCCGCCGCTTCTTCGAATTGAGCACCGGCGAGGCCCACAACCTGCTCTGCTCGTGCGTGAACGGCCGCTCCGTCAAGGCCGGACCGACCGCCAAGCGCCTGCGCCGCCTCGCCGCCCGCCGGCCGGGCCTATGGCTCGCCTATGGCTGCGCCGCCGGCTTCGTCGCTCTGCCGGGGGCGATGTACCTGTTCGGCTGAAACGCCGCCCAACGGAAAAAGGCCGCCCTCACGGGCGGCCTTTTTCATGATGCATCATGCATCCCCAAGATCACTTGATCTTGGTCTCCTTGAACTCGACGTGCTTACGCGCGATCGGGTCGTACTTCTTGAACGACAGCTTGTCGGTCTTCGTCCGCGAGTTCTTCTTGGTGACGTAGAAATAGCCGGTATCGGCGGTCGAGAGCAGCTTGATCTTGATGGTGACGGCCTTGGCCATGGCGCGACCTCTTGTGGATGATGGGTGTTGCGCCCGGAGGACCGAAACGCAAAACGGCCGGGCAGGCCCGGCCAGAACGCGGCGCCTTCCTGCCCCATCGCCTTCCGGGCGTCAAGCCCGGGCGACCGAGAGCCGCGCCGTCACGGCGCGGCCCGGATCACCCGCCCGCCGACCACCGCGAGATAGGCGACGAACAGCAGCGCCAGCGACCAGGCGAAGCCGTGCGGCGAGGCGAGGTCCATGCCGCCGCCGACGAGCGGCGGGCCCAGGACCAGGCCGATATTGTAGAGCACCAGGAAGGCCGCGTTGGCGCCCGCGAGCGCCGCGCCGTCGAAGCGGGCGCCGAGATGCGCGAGGCCGACGGTGTAGAGCGTGCCGGCGATGCCGCCCCAGGCGAACAGGATGACGGCCAGAAGCCACGGGTCCTCGGCGCCGAGCGGCAGGGCGGCGGCCCCGACGGCGCCGAGGAACGCCGCGGCGAGCAGCACCCGGCGCTTGTCGACCTTGTCGGCGAGGAAGCCGACCGGAATCTGGAACAGCACGTTGCCCAAAGCCGCGAGGCTGACGAGGCCCGCCGCCTGCTCCGCGTCGAGGCCGAGCCGCAGGCCGTAGATCGGCAGGATGGCGAACCCCCCGGTCTCGACCGCGCCGTAGACGAGGGCCGCCAGCGTCGCCGAGGGCGCGACCCGCAGGTAGCCGAGGAAACCGCGCCCGCCCTTGTGCGGGATCTCCGGCGAGAGGCCGCGGGCCATGACGAGGGGCAACGTCCCGGCGCAGAACAGGGCGGCCCCCGCGAGGTACGGCGCCCAGCCGGTGGTGCCGAGGAAGCGCAGCAGGCCCGGGCCGATGGCGAAACCGAGCGCCAGCACGGTGGCGTAGACCCCCATCACCAGGCCGCGCCGCGTCGGCGGCGCCGCCTGGTTGATCCAGAACTCGGAGAGCACGAACAGCACGCCCAAGGCCGCCGAGAACACGAAGCGCAGCGGGAACCACCAGGCGAAGTCATAGACCGCCCGGAAGCCGACGAGCGCCGCCGCCGCCACCGCGATGGCGCCGAACAGCAGCGGCATCACGCCGACCCGCGCCGCCACCCGCGGCACGAAGGGCAGGACGACGATGCTCGCCACCCCGGCGATCGCCGTGTTGACGCCGATCCAGGTGTTGGACAGGCCCATCCGCTCCATCTCGAGCGACAGGAGCGGGATCGACAGGCTGAGCCCGACGCCGACCACCGCCACGCAGGCGATGGCGGCCGCGATGGCGGCGAGGCGCGCCGCGTCGAACTCGGAATCGGGGTTGAGGCGGGTCATGATGGGCTGGCCGTCGGGGCCGGCCCATATGGAACAGGCGGCCCGGGAAGGCCACCCCCGACGGCGTGCGCCTTACAGTTCTTCCCGCGTATGCTCGCCGTCGACGTCGCGGAAGAACGGCACCGGCAGCATCGGGCCGAACCCCGCCGCCAGCCGCGCCTCCAGCTCGTCGAGCACGATTCCCGTGATGCGCGGCAAATCCAGCTTGCGCGCCGCCGCGAGGTCGACCCAGGCGAGCTCGGTCAGCTCGGAATCGGGACCGACGATGCCGGGGGTCTCGGCCACCACCGCCTCGCGGTCGACGGCGAAGAAGCGGGTATCGAAGCGCTTGGGCCGGGAGGGCGGGGTGATGGCCCGGGCGACGAACTGCAGCATTTCGAGGTCGGGCATCACGCCGGCCTCGCGGAAGGCGGACCAGGCGCCGGGCGGCGCCGTCTCGGGCGGGCCGTAATCGAGGGAGCCGACCATCAGGCCGGTTTCCTCGTAGGTCTCGCGGATCGCCGCCAGCGCCAGCACCCGGCCGAGATGGAACAGAGGCGGGTGGACCTTTTCGGCCAGGGCGGCCTCGGCCCGGTCGTTGAGGGTGCCGGCCACCGGCATCGCGCGGTCGCCGAGCTCGATCCGTCCGCCCGGAAAGACGAACAGGCCGGGCATGAACTTGTGGCCGGCGTGGCGCCGGCCCATCAGCACCTTCGGCTCGTCGCCGGAGCGGTCGAGGATGATCAGCGTCGCGGCGTTGCGGATCCGCAGCGGCCGCGTCTTCCGCTCAGGAGCCGCTGCTCCGTCCGTCGGTCCTGCCGCCATCCCGCGTCTCCATCTCATGTCGGCTCGAGCCGTCCGCTGCCTGAGCCCCGGCGCGGCGTATCGCGGAAAAGCCGTGCATGCCAAGGGCATATTGCAGCCCGACCACCGCCCCCTTGGTCGGCTGGAGCAACGCGAGCGAGGCGATGAGCGCCAGGCCGGGCCAGAAGGTCATCTGGAACCAGAGCGGCACGTCGAGGCGCATCTCGGTCTCAAGGATCCCGATCCCGGCAAGGTGGCCGACGACGAAGATGACGAGATAGGGCGGCAGGTCGTCGGCGCGGTGGTGGTGCAGCTCGGTCCCGCAGGTCTCGCAGGTCTCCCGCACCTTGAGGAAGCGGTGGAACAGCCGTCCCTCGCCGCAATGCGGGCAGCGGTTGCGGAAGCCGCGCCACATCGCCAGCGCCCAGGACGGCTGGATGCCCGGCTGGATGCCCGGCTGAATGCCCGCGGGGGGAGCGGGCTCGGCGGCGGGGCCGGCGTGGATCTCGATCATGCGCGTCTCCCGCGGCGCTTGGTCAGGCTGTCCCGGTTCGCCGGGGCGGGCCTACCTTTACGCGGTCCGCCGCGGGCCGGAGCAGGCGCGCCGGCCCGGCCGCCGCCGGCGATCTCGAAGCGCAGGGCCCCGGCCACCGGCGCCGCCTCCATCAGCTGCACCTCGACCTTGTCGCCCAGGCGGAAGGTCTGGCGGGTGCGCTCGCCGACGAGGGCGTGGCGGCCCTCCTCATGGCGGAAATAGTCGGCGCCCAGCGTCGAGATGGGCACGAAGCCGTCGGCCCCGGTCTCGTCGAGCTTGATGAACAGGCCCGAGCGGGTCACGCCCGAGACCTGGCCGGAGAAGGTCGCGCCGACCCGGTCGGCGAGGTGGTGGGCGATCAGCCGGTCGATGGTCTCGCGCTCCGCCGCCATGGCGCGGCGCTCGGCGGCCGAGATCTGCTGGCCGATCTCGGCGAGGTCGCCGCTCTCCATGTCCGGCGGCAGCCCGTCCGAGCCGAGCCGCAGCGCCCGGATCAGGGCGCGGTGCACGATCAGGTCGGCGTAGCGCCGGATCGGCGAGGTGAAGTGGGCGTAGCGGCGCAGGGCCAAGCCGAAATGGCCGGCATTGTCGGCGGCGTAGACGGCCTGGGCCTGCGAGCGCAGCACCACCTCGTTGAGGAACAGCTTGTGCTCGCTGCCCTCCACCATGCCGAGGATGCGGTTGAACAGGGCGGGCCGGAGGTTCGCCTCCTTCGGCAGCTTCAGGCCGATCGAGGCCATGACCTCGCCGAGCGCCCGCATCTTCTCCAGCGAGGGCTCGTCGTGGACGCGGTAGATCAGCGGCTGGCCCTTCGCCTCCAGGGTCTCGGCCGCCGCGACGTTGGCCTGGATCATGAACTCCTCGATCAGCCGGTGCGCCTCCAGGCGCTCCGGCACGATCACCCGGTCGACGCCGCCCTCCGGATTGAGGATCACCTTGCGCTCGGGCAGGTCGAGGGCGAGCGGACCCCGCGCGTCGCGGGCCGCGGCCAGCGCCCGGTAGGCGGCCCAGAGCGGGCGGAGCACCGGCTCCAGGATCGGACTGGTGATCTCGTCGGGCCGGCCGTCGATGGCCGCTTGCGCCTGCGCGTAGGCGAGCTTGGCGCTTGATCGCATCATGACGCGGTGGAAGCTGTGGCGAACTTTCCGCCCCTCCGCCGTCACGGTCATGCGGACGGCGAGGGCCGGCCGGTCCTGGCCGGGGCGCAAGGAGCAGAGATCGTTCGAGATCCGCTCGGGCAGCATCGGCACGACCCGATCGGGGAAGTAGACCGAGTTGCCGCGGACCAGCGCCTCGCGGTCGAGGGCGGTGCCGGGCCTCACATAGGCCGCGACGTCCGCGATCGCCACCGTGACGACGAACCCGCCCGGATTGGCCGGATCGGGATCGGGGACCGCCATCACGGCGTCGTCGTGATCCTTGGCGTCCGGCGGGTCGATGGTGACGAGGGGACGATCGCGCCAGTCCTCTCGGCCCTCCAGGCCCACCTCGCGGGCGGAGTCCGCCTCGGCCAGCACCTCGCGGGGGAAAACGTGCGGGATGCCATGGGCATGGAGCGCGATCAGGCTGACCGCCTTCTCCGAGCCGACGCTGCCGAGGCGGTCCTTGACGCGGCCCTGCGTCAGCCCGAACCGGTCCTCGCGGCCGAGGGTCACGGTGACGAGGTCGCCGTCGAGGGCATCGCCCTCCCCGCCCGGCGGCACCGCGATCTCGCGCCCCTGCGCCTTCTTGTCGACGGGCACGATCCGCCCGCCCCCGGTCGGGAGCGCCCGGAACACGCCGAGCGTCTCGGCCTTGTTGCGGCCGATCACCTTGATGACCCGGCCGAGATAGCGCCCGGGCGCGTCGCCGTCGGGCTCGATCTTCAGGAGCGCCCGGTCGCCGGTGCCGGGGGCCGGCCCGTCGGCGCGGCGCCCGCGCGGCATCAGCACGGTGATGAGGGGGGCGGGCCCGGCCTCCGGATCCCATTGCGCCGGCCGTGCGACCAGCTCGCCGTCGCGGTCGCGGCGGGTATCGATGTCGGCGACGACGACCGGCGGCAACCGGCCGGCCTTGCGCAGGCCGGCGCGGTCCTTCTCGATCGCGCCGTCCTCCTGCATCTCCTTGAGCAGGCGCTTCAGCTCGATCTTGTCCGCGCCTTTGATGCCGAAGGCCTGGGCGATCTCGCGCTTGCCGACCTTTTGGGGCGAGTCCTCGATGAAGGCGAGCACGGCCTCGCGGGTGGGCAGGACGGCATGCGCCGGCTTCGGGTGAAGTCCCTTGGGATGAATTCTCTTGGCCAACAGGTCGATCCAGGCGGCGGGACGCGACGGCTCCCCGGCGGGCAAGCCGCAGCCGCTACCCGGAAATATGGGATGAGTGCGGCCGCGGGGCAACGTTGCCGGTGCGGCGATGCCCCGCTGCCACCGGGATCCTGAGAGCCTGCTCGCGTAGGCCGGCCGCATGGCAACCCTCTTCGTCATCCTGGGGCCGCGCAGCGGGACCCGGGATCCATGAACGCTGGCGGTCCAGGATGAAGCGGACCGCCATCCGCCTGATTCGGGACTCGAGGCGGATATGGATCCCGGGGTCTCGACTTCGTCGAGACTCGGAATGACGATGAGAAATGTCGCCGTCTGCGCCAGATCCACCCGCTCGACGAATCAGCCGAGATGATGATCGATCATGATCGATCGACGTCAAGCCCAATCATGAAATAGATTTTTCCATCCGCATTCTGTTGACGTTGCGGCGTCTGCGACAGCTGATTGTCGAGGACCGAATCGCTTCGCACAGTTCAGGCGCCATGACCCAGCCTCCCATGATCAAGACTTTCGCCGCGCGGAGTTCCACCGCCCTCAGCCGGCGCCGGCTGTTCCAGTCGGGCGCCGTCCTGGCCGGGGCCGCCCTCGGCAGCCGGGTTCCCGGCGCAGCGGCACGGGACTGCCCGCCGCCGCCGCGGGGACTCGACGCCCTGGCGCGCGACCTGCGCAAGCTGGGCAGCCGGCTGATCCTCCCGGGGGAGCCGGGCTTCCTGGTCGCCGCCTGGCCGAATAACGGCCGCTGGGCCGACGTGCTGCCGCGGGCGATCGCGATGTGCACGAGCGACGAGGCTGTGTGCCGCTGCATCGACTGGACGCGCCAGGAGCACCAGCCCTTCGCGGTCCGCTGCGGCGGGCATAATTACGCGGGCTTCTCGACCACCTGCGGCCTGCTCATCGACGTGAAGCCGATGAGCGGCATCACCTTCGACCCGAAGACCGGTCTCGTGACGATCGGGGCCGGCGCCAACAACCAGGACATGGCCGACGCCTTCCGGGCCACCGGCCTCGCCGTCCCCTCGGGCCGCTGCCCGACGGTGGGCATCAGCGGGCTGGTGCTCGGCGGCGGCTGGGGCTTCTCGGCGACGCGCAACGGCCTGACCTGCGACGCCCTGCGGGCGACGGATGCGGTGACGGCGGACGGCACGCTGCACCGCGGCATCACCGGGTCCGGCGCGGACGAGCCGCTGTTCTGGGCCGCGCGGGGCGGTGGCGGCGGCAACTTCGCGGTGCACACCTCGTTCACCTTCGAGCCGCACGAGGTCGGCAACGTGACGGTGTTCAACATTATCTGGCCGGCCGAGCATCAGGTCGAGCTGATGCTGGACCTGCAGGAGATCCAGCTCAAGAACCCGGCACTGATCTCGACCCGCAGCAAGCTCGCGCCGCTGGCGGCCGGCAAGGTCACGCGCGGCGAGCTGCGGGTGCAGACCCTCGGCCAGTTCTTCGGCCCGCCGGACCAGCTCAAGGGCCTCCTGGAGCGTCCCCTCAGACGGGCGACGCCGGTCGTCGCCGAGATCAACGCCATGAACTACTGGAGCGCCCGGGACTACCTCGTCACCGACGATCCGGAAGGCCTCTACGACATCCGCTCGAGCTACGTCGCCGGCCAGCTCGGCGGCGACGCGATCAACAGGATGATCGACTGGATGGAGAAGTGGCCCGGCGGCTCGCTGCGGCAGGACAATATGGGCATCCTGTTCGCCGCCGGCGGCCAGGTGAAGAAGGTGGGTCCGACCGACACGGCCTATTTCCACCGCGAGTGCGACTTCATCCTGGAGATGGAGGCGTCGTGGAGCCCGCTCGACACGCCCGACACGGTCACCCGGCAGCTGGCCTGGCTCACCGAATACTTCCAGGATATGCGACGCTTCGTGACGCCGCAATCCTATGTCAACTTCCCGAGCCGTGACCTGCCGAACTGGCTCAACGCTTATTACGGCGGCAATGTCGGTACGCTCTGCGAGGTGAAGCGCCGGTACGACCCGGACAACGTGTTCAACTTCCCGCAGAGCATTCCGCTCACGCCGCCGACCTGATCGCGGCGGCCAGCCTCCGCCTCACCCGGTGGAGGCCGACTTGCGGACCCGCCCGACGGCCTCGTCGAACCGGAAACCCGGTCCCGCGACGGCGTCGAGCGGGAGCGGGCAGGCCTGCGGCAGGGTGAGCGACACCTGCGTCTCGTCGGGCCGCAGGGCCGGCGCCTCGGCCTCGCGCACGGCAAGGATCCAGATCCCGTCGAGCTTGAGGCCGGAGAGATCCCGACCGGCGAGACGGCCGTGCAGCGCGGCCGCCTCCTGGCGCCACGCGGCGAGGCGGACCTCGTCGGCGATCAGGGCGGCCTTGACCAGGGTGGCGAGGAGCGCGCGCAGGGTCGCGGCGGGCGAGGTCGGATCGGTCATCGGGGCTCCGGGGCGTCTCGCCTCGACACGGCAAGCCGGATGCCAAAAAGGAAGGGGCCGGATCGCTCCGGCCCCCTCGCTGCCTCGTCCCTGAATCCGGTTCGGCTCAGAGCGAGTAGTAGTTCACGAACTCGATCGGATGCGGGGTCATCTCGTACCGCATCACCTCGGTCATCTTCAGCTCGATGAACGAATTGATGAAGTCGTCGTTGAACACGCCGCCGGCCTTGAGGAACTCGCGGTCGGCGTCGAGGCTGTTGAGGGCCTCACGGAGCGAGCCGCACACGGTCGGGATCTCCTTGAGCTCCGCCGGGGGCAGGTCGTAGAGGTCCTTGTCCATGGCCGGACCGGGATCGATCTTGTTCACGATGCCGTCGACGCCGGCCATCAGCATGGCGGCGAAGGCGAGGTAGGGGTTCGCCATCGGGTCGGGGAAGCGGACCTCGACGCGCTTGGCCTTCGGCGAGGTCGTCCACGGAATCCGGCACGAGGCCGAGCGGTTGCGGGCCGAATAGGCCAGCAGCACCGGCGCCTCGTAGCCCGGGACCAGCCGCTTGTAGGAGTTGGTCGACGGGTTGGTGAAGGCGTTGAGCGCCTTGGCGTGCTTGATGATGCCGCCGATGTACCACAGGCATTCCTGGGACAGGTCGGCGTACTTGTTGCCGGCGAAGACCGGCTTGCCTTCCTTCCAGATCGACTGGTGGACGTGCATCCCTGAGCCGTTGTCGCCGTAGACCGGCTTCGGCATGAAGGTCGCGGTCTTGCCGTAGCTCTGGGCGACGTTGTGAATGCAGTACTTGTAGATCTGCATATGGTCGGCCATCAGGGTCAGCGTGTCGAACTTCATGCCCAGCTCGTGCTGGGCCGAGGCGACCTCGTGATGGTGCTTCTCGACCTTGACGCCCATCGACTGCATGGCGGCCAGCATCTCGCCGCGCATGTCCTGGGCCGAATCCTGCGGCGGGACCGGGAAGTAGCCGCCCTTGATCTGGACGCGGTGGCCGAGGTTGCCGCCCTCGTACTCGGTCTGGCCGTTGATCGGCAGCTCGACCGAATCGAGCTTGAAGCCGGTATGGTACGGGTCGGCGGAGAAGCGCACGTCGTCGAAGACGAAGAACTCGGCCTCGGGGCCGACGAAGATGGTGTCGCCGATGCCGCTGGCCTTCACGAAGGCCTCGGCCTTCTTGGCGATGCCGCGGGGGTCGCGGCCGTAGGGCTCGCCGGTCGCGGGCTCGAGCACGTCGCAGACGATCGACATGGTCGAGGCCGAGAAGAACGGGTCCATGCAGGCCGTCGCCGGGTCCGGCATCAGCAGCATGTCGGATTCGTTGATCGCCTTCCAGCCGGCGATCGACGAGCCGTCGAACATCGTGCCTTCGGCGAAGATGTCCTCGTCGACCAGCGACACGTCGAAGGTGACGTGCTGCCACTTGCCCCGCGGATCGGTGAAGCGGAAATCGACGTACTTGACGTCGTTTTCCTTGATTTCCTTGAGGACGTCCGTCGCGGTCTTAGACATTCTCGTTTGACCCCTTCCTAGAGCGGCGGCAGGGCCGCCACAAAGCCGCGGTCCTGGATGTCAGGCCGCGGTTTTCGTCGTCGCAGATGAGGGCGGCAGATGATGGCAGGATGCGCGTCAGATCGCGTCCGAGCCGGTCTCGCCCGTGCGGATACGGATCGCTTCCTCGATCGAGGAGACGAAGATCTTGCCGTCCCCGATGCGGCCGGTCTGGGCCGACTTGCGGATCGCCTCGACGGCGCCGTCCACCAGCGTGTCGGGGAGCACGATCTCGAGCTTCACCTTGGGCAGGAAGTCGACCACGTACTCGGCGCCCCGGTAGAGCTCCGTATGGCCCTTCTGGCGGCCGAAGCCCTTGGCCTCGATCACCGTGATGCCCTGGAGGCCGACCTCCTGCAGGGCCTCCTTCACCTCGTCGAGCTTGAAGGGCTTGATGATCGCTTCGATCTTCTTCATGCCGGGCGGGCCTGGTCTGCAACGGTTCCGGCGGCATTCCTAGCATCGCGCCGCGCCGACCGCCACGGGGGATTTCCCCGGACCGGACCGGGAATGCCTAATCGATAAGCAATCTCTGCGCGTTTGTTGCGCAATCCGCCGTTCTCAAGCCCGGTGCCGCGGCAAAGCTGCCGCGCCCGGGCGCTTCTCGGAGTATGATGCGATGGCCGGGACCGAGTTGCTCACCACCGACGAGATGCGGCGGGCGGATGCCGCGGCGATCCAAGCCGGAACGCCGGGCCTGACGCTGATGCGCCGCGCCGGCGCGGCCGTGGCGGAGCGCGCCCGGGCGCTCGCCGGTGACGGCAAGGGCCTCGGCAAAATCCTGGTCCTGTGCGGGCCGGGCAACAACGGCGGCGACGGGTTCGTCGCCGCGACGCGGCTGGCCGAGGCGGGGGTCGCGGTCGAGGTGGCGCTGCTCGGCACGGTCGCGGCTTTGACGGGAGACGCCGCCGCGGCGGCGTCCGAATGGAAGGGCCCGGTGGCTGACGCCGCCGCGGCCGAGCCGGCGGGCTTCGCCCTGGTGATCGACGCGCTGTTCGGGGCGGGCCTGTCCCGCCCGCTCGAGGGCGACGCTGCGGCGCTCGTCGGGCGGGTCAACGGGGCGGGCGTGCCGGTGCTGGCGGTCGACGTGCCCTCGGGCCTCGATGGCGATACCGGAGCCTCCGCCGGTCCGGTCGTCTCCGCCACCGAGACCGTCACCTTCGTCCGGCGCAAGCCCGGCCACCTGCTCCTGCCCGGCCGGCGCCTGTGCGGCCCGGTGACGGTCGCCGGGATCGGCATCCCGGACGCCATCGTGGCGGGGATCAGGCCGAAGGCCCACGTCAACGGCCCGGACCTCTGGGGCGCCGCCTTCCCGCGCCTGGCGGGGGACAGCCACAAATATACCCGCGGCCACGCGGTGGTGCTGTCGGGGCCCGCTCACCGCACCGGCGCGGCGCGGCTCGCCGCCCGCGGCGCCGTGCGGATCGGCGCCGGCCTCGTCACCGTGCTGTCCCCGACCCCGGCTTTGCCCGAGAACGCCGCCCAGCTCACTGCGATCATGCTGCGCCCCTGCGACGGCGCCGACGACCTCGACGACGCGCTCACCGACGAGCGCCTCAACGTGATCGTCGCCGGCCCGGGCCTCGGCACCGGCGCCCCGACCCGCGACCTCGTGCGGGTCGCGACGGAAGCCGGTCGCGGCCTCGTCCTCGACGCGGACGCCCTGACGAGCTTTTCCGGTAAGGCCGACGAGCTCGCGGAGATGATCGCGACGGGCGGGGGCCAGGCGGTCGCGACCCCGCACGAGGGCGAGTTCGCGCGCCTGTTCAAGGGCGTGGCGGCGGTGCCGATGGAGGGCTCGAAGCTCGCTCGGGCGCGGGCGGCCGCGGCCCATCTCGGCGCCGTCGTGGTGCTGAAAGGGGCCGACACGGTGATCGCCGCACCGGACGGCCGCGCCGCCATCAACCCCAACGGCACGCCCTGGCTCGGCACCGCCGGCAGCGGCGACGTGCTGTGCGGCTTCATCGGCGGCCTGCTCGCCCAGGGCATGGCGCCCGCCGAGGCCGCCGCCGCCGCGGTCTGGCTCCACGCCGCGGCCGCGCGCCGGCACGGGCCGGGGCTGATCTCGGAGGACCTGCCGGAGATGATGCCGGGGGTGCTGGGGGAGGTTTTGGCGGGGCTCGCAGCGGCGTGAGAGCCGGTGGGGGGCGTCCGCGCCCCTCGACTCGCGGGGAGGAGGGCCCCCGCCTCATCCGGCACCGAGTGATCGGCCGGTCACGCCGCGACGGCGGCCACCACCCGGTTCCGGCCGGCCTGCTTGGCCTGGTAGAGCGCGAGGTCGGCGCGCTTGAGGATCTGGGCCGGGTCGGCATCCTCCGGCTGGCGGGCGGCGACGCCGATCGAAACCGTGACGTCGATGGCGCCGGTGCCGCGCTGGACCAGGAACGCCGCCGCCTCGATCCGCTCGCGGATGCGCTCGGCGACCTGGCGGGCGGCATCGAGCCCGGTATCGGGCACCACCACCACGATCTCCTCGCCGCCGAAGCGCGCCACCACGTCGATGCCGCGGGTCTGGGCCCGGATGCGGTTGGCGAATTCCTTCAGCACCTCGTCGCCGGCATCGTGGCCGAAACGGTCGTTGATCGACTTGAAGCGGTCGATGTCGAGGATCAGCAGGGCCACCGACCGATCGCGCAAGGACGGCTCGGCGAACAAGCCGCCGAGATAGCTGTCGAGGTAGCGCCGGTTGTGCAGGCCGGTGAGCCCGTCGGTCACCGCGAGGTCCATCGAGGCCTGCACCGATTCGCGCAGCGAGTGCGAGAAGCGCTTGCGCTTCACCTGGGTGCGGACCCGGGCCACGAGTTCGTTGCGGTCGATCGGGCGGACCAGGTAATCGTGCACGCCGAGATCGAGGCCGCGCATGATTCGCGCCCGGTCATGCGGATCCGCCATCATGACGACCGGCACCGTGCGGGTGCGGTCGAGGGAGCGGAGCTGGCTGCACAGGCGCAGGCCGTCATGGCCCTCGAGGTCGAGGCTCACCAGCACCACGTCGTAATCGCCGGCCTTGGCCCGCTGCAGCGCCTCCTGCGGCGAGGCCACCGTCTCGACGCAATGGTACTGGCCGAGCGCCGCCGCGAGGCGCTCGGCGGAGGAGGGGCGATCCTCGACGACCAGCACGTTGGCGTTGTGCCCGGTCTCGGCGGTGGCCGCCGCCAGCGGATCGCCGACCCGCGACGCCATGGCGCGGCTGCGCAGCTCGTCGGTCACCGCCTTCAGCCGCACCAGGCTGCGCACCCGGGCCATCAGGGCGGTGTCGTCGATCGGCTTGGTGAGAAAATCGTCGGCGCCGGCATCGAGCCCGCGCAGGCGGTCGCTCGGCTGGTCGAGGGCCGTCACCATCACCACCGGCAGATGCGCCATGGACGGCGTCGACTTGATCCGCCGGCACACCTCGAACCCGTCCATGCCCGGCATCATCACGTCGAGCAGCACGATGTCGCACAATCCCTTCTCACACACCGCGAGCGCATCGGGCCCGTTCATCGCCGAGACGACGTCGAAATACTCGACGGTCAATTTCGTCTCGAGCAATTTGATGTTCGGAAAGAGATCGTCGACGATGAGAACACGTGCCGACATGGAAGGCCAGGCCCCTCTCAGCTCTGCTCAGCTCTGGCGCTCGTCGCCGACATAGGTGCGGACCGTCGCGAGGAACTTCGCGACCGAGATGGGCTTGGACAGGTAGGCCTCGCAGCCTCCCTCGCGGATGCGCTCCTCGTCACCCTTCATGGCGAAGGCCGTGATGGCGATCACCGGGATGCTCTTGAGCTCGTCGTCCTCCTTGAGCCATTTAGTGACCTCGAGGCCCGACACCTCGGGGAGCTGAATGTCCATCAGGATCAGGTCAGGCCGATGCCGGCGCGCCAGCTCGATCGCCTCGATCCCGTTGGCCGTCTTGAGGGTCGCGTAGCCGTGAGCTTCCAACAAGTCGTTGAAAAGCTTCATGTTCAGCTCGTTATCCTCGACGATGAGCACCGTCTTCGTCATGGCTCACTGTCTCCGGCGCTCCAGCGGGCCGCATCACACCCCGGCTGCGCCCGGAACCGCAACACTGTTAAGCGGCACATGTTGATGAAACGCAAATTCGATGGATTTGCCAGGGGGTCCGGTCCCCGTGGCGGAGTGCTGAGTGAATCCGCCGCGGAGGCGCTGGGGACCCGCGTCTTCGCCTACGTCACCGGCGAGCCCGGGCGATTGCTCAGGTTCATGGAGAGTTCCGGTCTCTCGCCGGATGCGCTGCGGCAGGCGGCCAACAGCCCTGACCTCGTCGCGGGCCTCCTCGATCACGTGGTGGCGGACGAGGAGCTGCTACTGGCCTGCGCCGCGGCCCTGGAGGTGCCGCCGGAGCAGATCACCCAGGCCTGGCGGCGCCTCGGGCCGCCCGAGGACCCGGGCGAGTTCGGCGCGTGAGCGGGGGGCCGCTCTGCCGCGATTGCGGGGCGGGCCCGCCGGGCGACGCCCCGCGCTGCCGGGCCTGCGGCTCGCCGCGCCTGCTCGCCCACCCGGAACGGGACGCGCTCGCCATCGCGCATGTCGATTGCGACGCGTTCTACGCCGCGGTCGAGAAGCGCGACGATCCCTCCCTGCGCGACCGGCCGCTGATCATCGGCGGGGGCCGGCGCGGGGTGGTCTCGACCGCCTGCTACATCGCCCGCATCCGCGGCGTGCACTCGGCGATGCCGATGTTCCGCGCCCTCGAGGCCTGCCCGGACGCGGTGGTGCTGCGGCCCGACATGGAGAAATACGCCCGGGTCGGCCGGCAGGTGCGGGCGATGATGCAGGCGCTCACGCCGCTGGTCGAGCCGGTTTCGATCGACGAGGCCTTCCTCGACCTGTCGGGCACCGAGCGGCTGCACGGGGCCTCGCCCGCGGTGACGCTGGCGCGATTCGCCCGCAGGGTCGAATCGGAGATCGGCATCACCGTCTCGGTCGGCCTCGCGCCCAACAAGTTCCTGGCCAAGATCGCCTCGGACCTCGAGAAGCCGCGCGGCTTCTCGATCATCGGCCGGGCGGAGGCCGAGGCCTTCCTGGCGCCGCGGCCGGTGCGGATCCTGCCCGGCATCGGTCAGGCGGCGGCCGAGCGCCTCGCCGCCCTCGGCATCCAGCGGATCGGCGAGATCGGCCGGATCGCGCCGGAGCGGCTGCATGCCGGCCTCGGGCGCGACGCCGCCCGCCTCCTCGCGCTCTCCCGCGGCGAGGACCGGCGCCCGGTGCAGCCGCGGCGGGAGGCGAAGAGCATCTCCGGCGAGACCACCTTCGCGGAGGACCTGCGCGCCTTCGAGGCCCTGCGGCCGGTCCTGTGGCGGCTGTGCGAGACGGTGGCGCGGCGCCTGAAGCGGGCCGATCTCGCCGCCGGCAGCGTGACGCTGAAGCTGAAGGACCGCGATTTCCGCCTGCGCACCCGCACCCGCTCGGGTCTCGCCCCGACTCAGGTCGCCGAGCGGCTGTTTCGCCCGGCCGAGGCGCTGCTGCGCGACTCCTGCGACGGCACCGCCTACCGGCTGATCGGCATCGGGGCCGGCGACCTCTGCGATGCGGCCCATGCCGACCGGGGCGACCTCGCCGACGTCTCGGCCGTCCGCGACGCGAGCCGGGCGGCGGCGATCGACGCCCTGCGCGAGCGGTTCGGCGCGGCGGCGGTGCAGCGCGGGCTCGGCTTCGCGCCGCAGGCCAGGGACGGCAAGGACCGTGAGGGCGGAGATCGGCCGGAGCGGGAACCGCGCTGACGGTTCCGGCCTCAGCTCCGGTCCTGGCACTCCCGGTCCTACTTGCAGTCCTTGCTCTCCGGCGTGAGATCGATGCGCGACAGCTCGCCCTTCAGCGAGAACTCGCCGTAATCGAGGCGCAGCGTGCCGCTGACGCCGTTCTCGTAGAGGTCGAAGGCCAGCACATAGACCGGGGTCCGCTCCCCCTCCCCCGGCGAGAAGTAGCTCAGGGTCACGGGCCAGTGCGGCATCGACGCCATCGCGCCCTCGCGCAGGGGCGCCTCGACCGGGGCGGCGGCGGGTTTCGGCGCATCGGGCGGGCGGAGATCGGATGATGCGTCGGGCTTTGCGGGGGCGCGCTGCGGGCCGATCACCGCCAGGGTGTCGTAGACCTTGCGGCCGTCATCCGAGCCGTCGAACACCTTCACGGCGACGGTGGATTGCCCGGCCCGGGCGGCCTCGATCAGCCGCCGCATATGGGCAGCCGGGAACAGCACCTCGCCCGGCACCGCCATCTCGCCGCGCTTGGGCTGCTTGAGGGTGATGTCGAGGCCCTTGTCGCCGCGCTCGGCATTGCCGTCGACCGGGGCCGCCGCCTTGCCGTTGAGGTCGGACTGGGTGCGGAAGCGGAAGCTGCGCCCGTCGCCGCTCTCGAAGGTGGTGTTGCGCAGGTCGGAGGTGCGGGTGCCGCTCTCCGAGCTCTCCAGCACCGTCACCTGCCGGTATTGCAGGGCGAAGCCCTTGCAGGCATCGCCGGAGAAATCGAACACGATCCGGCCGCGGGCGCTCTCGACCGCGCGGGTGCCGGAACTGCCGGACAGAGACAGGTCGTAGACGGCACGATGAGGCGCGAGGTGCACCGCCTCCGCCGCCAGAACGGGCGACGAGAGCGCGAGCAGGACGCACGCGAGGAGTGATCGCATGAGGTCTCCCGGAGCGGCCGTCGGTGCTGGCGTCGGCCCTGGTGGTTCTCTCAAGATAGGACCCGCCCGGGCGCCCGGCAACGTTCCGGCCCCGGCCGATCGCCGGCGGCCCTGTCCGGGCCGTGGCACGACGGCCACGCTTGTCGACGACCGTATATACAACCTAAGATTGTTATACGCCGTGGCGGCGCCGGGACCTGCCAAGATGCGGTACCCCGGTATGCCGGACGCGCGCCGGTATTCGGGCAAACCATTGGCAGACAACGATGATCCAGGCTCGCCATCCGGCCCCGCCGGGTCGTTCGGCGGACCGGCCGCGCAACTCGGCCAGGTCCCGGAGGCCGCCCGCCCGCGTGGGAAAAACAGCCTCGGCGGGGGGCGGACTCTTGCGCGGGTGTTAGGGCGTCCTGTAGGTTCACCCCCGTCGCCACCGCTCAGGGCGTGGCGGCGATCACCAGCAGGATCGGACGGAGTCAACGCGCGGTCGAACGGCCGCCCGTCGCGGCTGCGTGCCGATCCCATGGGTGATGTCGGGGGATTGGAGGCGGCGATGGCAGATGCGGGTCCGAGCTGGACGAAGGAACGCGTCGAACTTCTCAAGCGGCTGTGGAGCGACGGCCGCAGCGCCAGCCAGATCGCCGCCGAGATCGGCGGCGTCTCCCGCAATGCGGTCATCGGCAAGGTCCACCGCCTCGGCCTGGCCGGGCGCGTGCTGAAGAGCAACGGCGCCGCGCCGGCCGTCGGCCGCCGGCCTCGGAGCGAGGCCGAGTCCGCTCCCGTGGCCGAGACGCCGTCCGTGCTGGCCCCCGCGCCGCCGGCCCTCGCCCTGGTTCAGGCCGCACCGCCCTGTACGGAGGTCGCGCTGCCGGAGAGCGCCCGCGTCACCATCATGGAGCTGCGGGAATTCATGTGCCGCTGGCCGATGGGCGACCCGTCCACGCCGGATTTCCGCTTCTGCGGCGACCGTGCGATCACCGGCCTGCCCTATTGCACCCACCACAGCCGCATCGCCTACCAGCCCGCCGCCGAACGCAAGCGCGACCGCAAGGCCGTGGGTTTCCGGTAGGTCTGGTTTCGGGGCTCGCCGAACGATCCGGAGGCGGCGTCACGTCGCCTCCGCCGGGCGGCTCGATTCTTTCGACCGGGTTGACCCTATCGGTCAAATCCTAACGAATCTTTGTCGGGCGGCTCTCCCTGGACCGGGATTGCCTAACCGGTGCTCTCCCGCAGGACGAGCCGGAACCCCAGATCGACCACCGCCGGCTCCCTCGCCTCGCCGTCGAGGAGGTCGATCAGCAGCGCACCTGTCCGCCGCCCGATCTCGCCGGCATCGACCGCGATGGTCGAGAGCCGCGGGATGCAGTGGCGGCCGATCTCGACATCGCCGAAGCCGAGGATCCGGACGTCCTGCGGCACCCGGATGCCGCGCCGCTGGCACTCCGTCAGGGCGCCGAAGGCCGAGATGTCGGAGACGAGGAAGACCGCTTCCGCGCCGCCGCGGGCCAGCAATGCGGCCATCGCCTCGGCGCCATGCGCGAAGGTCCCCGCCGCCCGGCCGTGATGCAGGATGAGGTCGTCCGGAAGACCAGCCTCGCGCAGCGCATCGCGCAGGCCGCGCAGGCGCTCCTCGCCGCGGAAGTCCCGGGCCTCGCCGGTCCGCTCCGGACCGAGCCCGGCGATGCGGGTGGCGCCGAGGCCGATCAGGGTCCGGGCGGCGAGCCGGCCGGCCTCGTGATTGGAGAAGCCCACCGCCCGGTCGACCGGCGCCTCGGGCCGGTCCCAGATCTCCACCACCGGCACGCCGGCGCGGGCCAGCAGGTCCCGGGCGGCGGCGGAGCGGTGCATGCCCGACACGACGATCGCGTCCGGGCGGCGCGACAGCATCGCGCGCAGCACCACCTCCTCCTCGGCCACCGAGTAGCCGGTGACGCCGATCAGGGGCTGGTAGCCGTGCGGGCGCATCGCGGCCGTGAGGCCGGCGGCGGTGTCGGCGAAGTTCGGGTTGGTCAGCGACGGGACGATCAGGGCGACGAAGCCGGTGCGCCGCGACGACAGGCCTCCCGCCCCCCGATCCGGCACGTAGCCGAGCCGGTCCACCGCCGCGAGCACCCGGGCCCGCGCCTCCTCCGAGACGCGGGCGGGATCGGCGAGCGTCCGCGAGACCGTCATCGGCGAGACGCCGGCGAGGCGCGACACGTCGCGCATCGTCGGCGCCCGGCGGATCGGGCCCCGATCCTCGGCCATGAAAAGCCTAGAAAGCGAGGTGGACCTTGATCGCCCGGCTGCGGTCGGCGGCGAGGGCAAAGGCTTCGTCGGCCCGGGCCATCGGCATCTCGGCGGAGAGGATCGGCCCGACATCGATCCGGCCGGCGGCCAGCAGGGCGATGGCGGTGCGGTACTCCTCGTGGAAGCGGAAGGCGCCGATGAAGTCGATCTCGCGGGCCATCAGCATGTTGGCCGGCACCGGGACGTCGCCCGGCGGCATCATGCCGAGCTGCACCACCCGGCCGCCGGGCCGCACCACCCGGAAGAGCGAGGCGAGGGCCGCGGGCGAGCCGGTGGCTTCGAGGGCGACGTCGAAGGTGCCCTTGTCGGCCTCGTAGGAGGCCAGCCGCTCCGGCTGCGTGCCGACGTTGATGGTCTCGGCGGCGCCGATCTCCCGGGCGATGCCAAGTGGCGCATCGGACAGGTCGGTGCAGACGATCCGGCGGGCGCCGGCGAGCTTCGCCGCCATCAGGCACAGGAGGCCGATCGGCCCGGCCCCGGCGATGAGGACGTGGCGGCCCAGAAGCTCGCCCGCCCGCCGCACGCCGTGGAGCGCCACCGCCAGGGGCTCTCCGCAGGCCGCGACCCGCATCGGCATCGCATCCGGCACCACCACGCACTGGTCGGCCCGGGCGAGGAAGAGCTCGCTGAAGCCGCCCTGGACATGCGGATAGATCGCCGCCGAGCCGAAGAAGCGCATGTTGCGGCACAGGTTCGAGCGGCCGGCGCGGCAATAGTCGCAGGAGAGGCAGGGCCGGCTCGGATCGACCGCGACCCGGTCGCCGGGCTTCACGCTCGTGACGGCGGCGCCCACGCGCTCCACCGTGCCGGCGACCTCGTGGCCGAGCACCATCGGCTCGCGCAACGAGAAGTCGCCGACCCGGCCCTTGCCGTAATAGGACAGGTCCGAGCCGCAGATGCCGCCGGCGCCGAGCGCGACCACGACCTCGTCCGCCTCCGGCTCGCGGAGCGAGATCGCCTCGACCCGCAGGTCCTTGGCGGCGTGGATGCGCGCGGCGAGCGTCATGACGTCGGTCTCCTCCCGGTGCGGCTCCCGGGCCTGCGCGAATCATCCCGCGCGAATCCCCGGCGCCGAGATGCCGCTTGCGCTGGTATCGGTACCATGCTTCCCTGACGGCACAAGCGCAATCGCAGGCGTGGCCTCGCCGGCCGCCGGAACCGGGCGCGCATCAGGGGAGGAAGCGCCGGTGTCGACCGCCTTGTTCGATCTGTCGGGCCGACGGGCCCTGGTGACCGGCTCCAGCCAGGGCATCGGCCTGTCGCTGGCCCTCGGCCTCGGCCGCGCCGGGGCGGCGATCGTGCTCAACGGCCGCGACGCGGCGAAGCTCGACGGCGCTGTGGCCGAGCTGCGGGCCGAGGGCATCGCCACGGAGGCGGCGGCCTTCGACGTGTCGGACGCCGCCGCCGTGAAGGCGGGCGTCGACCGGATCGAGGCCGAGATCGGCCCCCTCGACATTCTCGTCAACAATGCCGGCATCCAGCGCCGCGCGCCGCTCGAGGACTACCCCGTCGAGACCTGGCACGAGCTGATGCGGATCAACCTCGACAGCGTGTTCTATGTCGGCCAGGCGGTCGCCCGGCACATGATCGCGCGCAAGCGCGGCAAGATCATCAACATCGCCAGCCTGCAGAGCGAGGCGGCGCGCTACTCCATCGCCCCCTACACCGCCTCGAAGGGCGCGGTGAAGAACCTGACCAAAGGCATGTGCACCGACTGGGCCCGCCACGGCCTGCAGGTGAACGGCATCGGCCCGGGCTACTTCGCCACGCCGCTGAACCAGGCCCTGATCGAGAATCCCGAATTCGACGCCTGGCTGAAGAACCGCACCCCGGCCGGGCGCTGGGGCCGGGTGGAGGAGTTGCAGGGGGCGGCGATCTTCCTCGCCTCGTCCGCGTCGGATTTCGTCAACGGGCAGATCCTCTACGTCGACGGGGGTGTGCTGGCGACGTTGTGAGATCGGCGCGACCGCGCCGCATTCGGGACGCACTCGAGTTCGCCTGCCGTCACCGCGACGCTGGGGCGAGGCTTGCCAAGGCTCGGTCTCGCGGGTCGACGACCCGCTCGCGCCCGCCCGCGCCGCCCCTTCGTCTGAAATGCCTCTAGGGAAGTCGCGTTCATGTTTTTTTAGACGCGATCAGGTTAGTCGATCGTTGACTGACTGCACGGCGTTAGATTGTTGCCATGAGAGACGGACTCGTTGGCCCGCCGGCGCAAGACTCGGCTTCGCCGTCCCGGGGTGCGATCCTGCCGCTGTTCGTCGTCGGCGTCACCCTGATCCTCATCGTCATCCTCGCGCGACTGCCGGGCGTCCCGACCGGCCGCTACGCCCAGGACGTCACGGCCCTGCTCGACGGCGCCTATCGGATCGATCACGGCCAATGGCCGCATCGCGACTTCATGGTGCCGTTCGGCGGTCTCGTCCTGGTCCAGGCCTGGGTCGCGTTGAAGCTCGAAACGCTGGCCGCTCCCTTCGCCGCCCTCCAGGTCACGTCCTGGCTGCTGCTCCTGCCGGCGGTCCTGGCGCTCGCCGCGCGGCAGCCGTCGCGGTGGCACGCCGGCTTGCTCGTCGCCGCGGTCGGGCTGATGGCGCTCGTGCCCTACGTCGTCGAGCCGGAGCCGATCCCCGACCTCAACTCCAACGGTGTCTATAACCGCGCCGCCTCGGCCGCCCTGTTCCTGCTCCTCGCCTGGGTGTTCGGACCGAAGCGAGCGAGGCGCGATATCCTCCTGGTCGCGTGGCTGCTCCTGCTCGGCCTCGGCTGGAAGATCTCGCACGCCCTCGTCATGCTCGGGCTGCTCGGTCTCGCCGGCCTCCTCTCCGTGCCGGCGCGCCGCATCGGCCTTGGTGCCGTCACAGTGCTGGTCGCCGGCCTCGTGGCGATCGACCTCGCCACCGGGGGCGTCGTGCGGGGCTACGGCCGCGACATCGCCGAGATGGCGCGGATCAATCGCGGCGGCGGCACCTACTTCCTCGGCGCCCTGGCGATCCGCAGCCTGCCGGCCCTGGCCTGCGGCGCGCTCGTCGTGGCTTGGCTCCTCGCCCGGCGCGGGCGGGCGGCCGGGGTGCCGCTGCGGCGGGCCGCCGCGCACCCGATCCTCTGGCTGCGGGCCTGGCGGCGCCCGCTCTGGATCGCCGCGACGATCCTCGCGGTCCTGGCGACCGAGAGCCAGGGGACCGGCAATCTCGGGCTGTTTCCCGTCGTCGTCCTGCTGCTCGGCCCCCTTATCGGCGCCCTGGGCGGGCGGCCCGCCCGGCCGCGCGAGCCCCTGGCGGTCATCCTCGCAACGCTCCTCGCCGTGACGGCGGCCTATCCGTTCGTGGAGACGGTCCTGCGCCGCGCCGGCACGATGGCGATCCGCCAGGCGGCGTCCCTGCGGCGCGAGCCCGCCCTCGACCGCGTGATCGGGCCGGTTCTGGTGGCGCGCCAGACCGGCGAGGCCGCCGAGCGCTACGCCGCCCTCTGGCACGGGTCCGAGGCGGCCAAGGCGGCGGTCCAGAACGCCGATGTGGCGTTCTCGGGCGGCCTGAACGCCACCGAGCCGGCGATGAGCCTCGCCTGGGCCCGGGAGGTCGCCGCGATGGGCCGGCTCGTCCGGGAGCGCGACCTCGTCCGGCCGGCGATGCGGGTGACCACGATCGGCTATGTCGAGCCCTTCGGCCGCCTCCTCGGCGCCATCCCCACTCCCGGCACCCGGCTCTGGCTCGACCCCTGGCGCACGGTCGGCCTGCTGTCGGCCGAGGAGGCGCGCGCCACCCTCGCCCCGGCCGACGCGGTCTTCGTCCAACGCTGCCCGCTCAAGCCGCAGCTCCAGGACATGATCGCGCACATGTTCCAGGCCGCCCTCGACGCCGATTTCGCCCCGGCCGCCGCGACGGGCTGCTACGATCTCTGGCTCAGGCGGCCGCACTAGCGCGGCCGCCCCTCGTGCCCTGCGCCCCGGTATCCGCCGGGATCTCAGAACACCCGCTTCTCGCGGATCTGCCCGTCGAAGCCGACATGGAGCATCCGCTCCTTGCCGTCCTGGCCCTTCGCCGCGACGTCGAGGTGGCGCGGACCGCGGCCGGCGACGCGGACATCCGAGTAGCCGGCATCCGTGACCGCCTTGGTGAGGGCCGGGACGTCGACATTCGGTCCCAGCCCGACCTTGTTCCTGGCCCAGTCGAGGCCGCCGGGGGGCGGGCCGATCGGGCGCATGGGCTCGACCCGGCCATCGGCTCGCGTGAGCACGGTGGCGTGCAGGAAGCCGTTCTCGAACCGGCCCTGAACCGTCACGCTCTCGCCCTTGGCGACCAGCGTGCCGCCCTCCCCGGCCCGGCCGGTCTCGACCAGCGCCCGGCCGGTGCCGTCCTGGAGGATGAACTTGCTGCCAAAGATCTCGGCGACCTCGCCCTTGGCGGCGGTGGCGCCGGAGGGCTGGAGCGTGTTCACCGCGACCGGGGCGACGGGAGTGAGCGGCGTCCCGGCCGGCTGGGCGAGGGAGAGCCCGACGGCGCCGAGCGCCAGCGGCACCGCGACGGCGCCGACGAGGAGGCCGCGGCGAGGCCGCGGGCGCGGGGAGGCCGCGGGCGCCTCGGTCTTCGGGTTCTCGGTCGCGGCGGTCTCGATCTCGACGGCCTTGCCCTCGATGGTGGTGTGGTCGGTCATGTCCGTGTTCCCTGTCTGTCGAGGCCCTGTCCGGGTCGGCGCTGCTTCTACGTCAGGCCCCGGGAACCGGGCCTGAACCCGGCCGTTCAGGTTCGGTTAAACCGCCGGGACTACGGCGAAAATCCACTTTGGACATCCGGTCGGCACGCCCTATGAAGCTCCTGCTCGTCGAGGACGACGCGGCCTTGGCAGTCGAGATCCTGCGGGTCCTGCGCGCCGAGAACTGCGCCGTCGACCACGCCCGCAACGGCGAGGACGGCGCGCATCTCGGCGACACCGAGACCTATGACGCGGCCGTGCTCGATCTCGGCCTGCCGAAGCGCGACGGGATCATGGTGCTGCAGGGCTGGCGCGCGGCCGGCCGCACCCTGCCAGTGCTGATCCTCACCGCGCGGGACGCCTGGAGCGACAAGGTGGCGGGCTTCAAGGCCGGGGCCGACGACTACCTGGTGAAGCCGTTCCGGGTCGAGGAACTGGTGATCCGCCTGCGCGCCCTGGTGCGCCGCGCCGCCGCCCACGGGGCGACGACCGTCGCCTGCGGTCCGGTCAGCTTCGATCCGGGCCTCGGCGCCTTCTCGCGCGACGGGCTGCCGCTGAAGCTCACCGGGCTCGAATGGCGGGTGCTCTCGTGCCTGATCCTGCGCCGGGACGGGGTGGTGCCGCGGGGCGAGCTGCTGGAGCGGGTCTACGAGGGCGACGCCGAGGTCGATTCGAACTCGGTCGAGGTCATCATCACGCGGCTGCGCCGCAAGATCGCCCCGGCCCGGATCGAGACCGTGCGCGGCCACGGCTACCGGCTCACCGCCGGCGACGCCTCGTGACGGGCTCGGGCATGGGCTCAGGATCGGGCTCGGGCTCAGGATCGGGCTTGGGCCAGATCGGCTCCTTGCGCCGGCGCCTGCTCGTCGGAGCGCTGGCGCTGATCGCGATCGCTTTGGTGGTGGCGGGCCTCGCCATCGGGCTGATCCTCGCCCGCTTCGTGCGCGGCCAGATCGACCAGCGGCTCGACGCGCAGATCGTGTCCCTGGTCTCCGGGTTGGAGAAGGGACCCGCCCTGCGGCTTGCCCGCGACCTCGACGCGCCGCCCTTCGACCGGCCGGGCTCGGGCTGGACCTGGCAGATCCGGCGGGACGGCACGGTCCTGCGCTCGACGTCCCTCGGGGCGCGCGACCTCGCGCTCCCGGCGCAGCCGATGGAGGACGACGATCGGCCCCGCCCGGCGGACGGCACCGGCCCGCGCGGGGAAGCCTTGATCCTCCGGATCCTGACCCTGCCGGACGGCACCGTGGTCGCCGCGAGCGCCCCTCGCGCCGCCCTCGCCGGGCCGCTGCGGGAGGCCGGGCTCGCGGTCGCCGCCAGCCTCGCGGTGCTGGGACTTGTCCTCGCGGCGGCGAGCGTGCTTCAGGTGCGCCTCGGCCTGCGCCCCCTCGACACGCTGCGGCAGGAGCTGGAGGCGGTGCGGGCGGGGCGGCGCGAGCGGGTGCCCGATCTCCAGCCGGCCGAGGTCCGGCCGCTCGCCGCCGAGATCAACGCCCTCCTCGACCAGAACGCCGCCCAGCTCGCCCAGGCCCGCACCCACGTGGCGAACCTCGCCCACGGCCTGAAGACGCCGCTCGCCACGCTGTCGCTCGCCCTGTCGGAGCCCGGACGCGATCCCGACGGGCGCCTGTCGCGGCTCGTCGCCAGCCTCGACCGCGGCGTGCGCCACCACCTGCGCCGCGCCCGCAGCGCCGCCCTCGCCGGGGCGACCCGGATCCGCACCGGGCTGGCCGGGCCGGTGGCCGATCTCGCGGGCGCGCTCGAACGGCTCCACGCCGAGAAGGGCGTGCGGGTGGCCTGCGCGATTCCCCCCGGCCTCGCCGCGGCCTGCGACCCGCAGGACCTGGACGAGATGCTGGGAAACCTGATCGACAATGCCTGCACCTGGTGCACGCGAGCGGTGCGGGTCTCGGCGGACGCGTCGGGCGGCGACGTGGTGGTGGCGATCGAGGATGACGGGCCGGGCCTCGGGCCCGAGGCGCTGGCGGCGGTGGCGCGGCGCGGCCGGCGCCTCGACGAGACGGTGCCGGGCCACGGCTTCGGCCTCGCCATCACGACGGAACTCGCCGAGCTCTACGGCGGCGGGCTGGAGCTCGACCGGTCGGGGATGGGGGGTTTGAGGGCGCGGCTGCGGTTGCCGGGATGAGCGGCGGACCATAGCGCCATGTCCGCGGCTTCATCCCACCCTCGACCCATCCTGGGGTGCTGCTGCTTGCAGCAGCCTCGAAGGAGGGTTCCCGCGATCTCTCAGGCTTCTGGAGCCCTCCTTCGAGGCCCATCGATCAACGATCGATGCGATCTCCGATCGGCGGGCACCGCTGGATGCGGTCGCGGGTGGGATATGATCAGCTTACCGGACGCTCTCGAATGAGCGCGCCAAGCAGTCCGGCGGGATGGTGGCCCCGTCAGGGCCGCCCTCCCCTCATCCCTGCATCTTCGCCATCATCGCATCCGAGACCGCGAAGTTGACGAAGACGTTCTGCACGTCGTCCTGGTCCTCGATGGTCTCGACGAGGCGGATCAGCTTCTCGGCGGTCTCGTCGTCGACGTCGACGGTGTTCTGGGCGCGCCAGATCAGGGCGGTGCGGAGGGGCTCGCCGAAGCGGGCCTCGAGGGTCTTGGAGACGTCGCCAAGGGCGCCCTGGTCGCAGGTGATCTCGTGGCCGTTCTCGTCGGACTTCACGTCGTCGGCGCCGGCCTCGATGGCGGCTTCCAGCATCGTGTCGGCATCGGCCACCTTGGCGTCGAAGGCGACGAGGCCGACGCGGTCGAACATGAACGACACGGCGCCGGTCTCGGCGAGGCTGCCGCCGGACTTGGTGAAGGCCGAGCGCACGTCGGACGCGGTGCGGTTGCGGTTGTCGGTCTGCGCCTCGACGATCAAGGCGGCGCCGCCGGGGCCGTAGCCCTCGTAGCGGATCTCCTCGTAGTTCTCCGCGTCGCCGCCGGCCGCCTTCTTGATGGCGCGCTCGATGTTGTCCTTCGGCATGTTCTCGGCCCGGGCCGCCAGGATGGCGGCGCGCAGGCGCGGGTTCATCGACGGGTCCGGCGTGCCGAGCTTGGCCGCCACCGTGATCTCTCGGGCGAGCTTGGAAAACACCTTCGAGCGGACCGCGTCGACGCGGCCCTTGCGATGCATGATGTTCTTGAACTGTGAATGCCCGGCCATGGTACTCCCCGGCGGATTGGTGGACCCTGCGCGCGGAGAGCGCCCGGCGGGGCTCTCGACGCCGCGAGGCACGCGTGAGACAGCCGGCTTATAGGCGCCCGCCCCGGGGGAAGACAATCGCGCGGCGCCAGGTTTTCTGCGCCTTCGCAAGCGCGAAAACGCGGTGGAATCAGGCCCCTAGGATGCGCGGGCCACGCACCCGCCTCAGTGCGCCGCGGCCCCGATGATCGCCCGGCGCAGGCGGCCCGAGACGAGGTCGATCAGCGCCACGGTGACGAGGATCATCAGCACCAGGACGGCGACCTGCTGCATCTCCAGCACCCGGATCAGCTCGGTGAGGTACTGGCCGATGCCGCCGGCCCCGACGATGCCGATGATGGTGGCCGAGCGGGTGTTCGACTCGAAGAAGTACAGCACCTGGCTCGCCAGCACCGGCAGCACCGCCGGCACCAGGCCGAAGCGGACCCGGTGCAACCGGCTGCCGCCCGAGGCGGTCACGCCCTCCTGCGCCTTGCGGTCGGCGGTCTCGATCGCCTCGGAGAAGAGCTTGCCGAGCGCCCCGAAATCCGAGCACGCGATGGCGAGCGCGCCGGCGAACGGCCCGAGGCCGACGACGTTGATCCAGATCAAGGCCCAGATCAGCACGTCGACGGAGCGGATCACGTCGAAGCCGCGGCGCACCCCGAAGCGCAGGAAGGGGTTCGGCACCACGTTGCGGGCGGCGAGGAACGCCGCCGGGAAGGCGAGGCAGGCCGCCGTGAGGGTGCCGAGGAACGCGATCGCCAGCGTCTCCCCGAGCGCGGTCAGGAACAGGCCGAGCCGCCCGCCGGCGGAAGGCGGCAGCATCATGCCGGCGAAGTCGCCCAGCCGGTGGAGGCCGTTGAGGATGCGCAGGAGCGAGAAGTCGAGACGGACCATCGCGAAGGCGGCGAGGCCGACGACGAGGGCGAGGCTACCGAGGATGGCGGCGCGGCGGGACCACGAGGCCCGGAACACCTGCGGGTGACGCGCGCGGAGCCCGTCGAGGTCGGCGAGCGCCGCCTGACGGAGGGCGGAGGGTGGGCGGCGGCTCACGCGTGGGCCTCCCGGCCGAGCAGGTGGTGGCGCAGGCGCTCGGTGGCGAGGTCGATCGTCACCACGGTCAGGATGATGAGGAGCAGGATCGCGCTCACGTCCGAGTAGTAGAAGTTGCGGATCGCCACCAGAAACTCCTGACCGATGCCGCCGGCGCCGACGAAGCCCATCACCCCGGCGCCCCGCACGTTGATCTCGAAGCGCAGCAATGCGTAAGAGGCGAAGTTCGACAGCACCTGCGGCACCACCGCGAAGCGCACGGTCTCGACGAAGCCCGCGCCGGTGCCGGTCAGGCCCTCGACCGGCTTCATGTCGATGTTCTCGACCACCTCGGAGAACAGCTTGCCGAGCGCGCCCGTGGTGTGGATGGCGAGCGCCAGCACCCCGACCATCGGCCCGAGCCCGAAGGCGATCACGAAGATGAGGGCGAACACCACCTCCGGCACGGTGCGGCACACTTCCAGGAACCGCCGGGCGCCGAAGCGCAACGGGGCCGAGCGCACCAGGTTGGCCGAGGCCAGGAAGCAGAGGAGGAAGGCCGCGATGCCGCCGAACAGCGTGCCGAGATAGGCCATCAGCAGCGTCTCGGCGAGGAGCGAGAGCCATTTCGGCAGGCCCCAGTACCAGGCCGCCAGGTCGGCCGGCAGGTTCTCCAGCGTGAGCGGCGGCAGGATCTGGGCGATATAGGCGGTGAAGTTCTGGATGTTGTCGAGGAAGGTCAGCGGCCGCACCTCGGCCACGACGCCGGCCAGGAGGTAGAGCGCCACGATCACGACGACGGTCGCCAGGGTGCGCAGGCGGGTGGACGCGACGGCGCCGGCATAGGTCGCGAGCAGCGTCGTCTCGCGCTCGGGCGGCAATCTGTCGATCTGGACGGTCACGGGTGCTTGCGTCTCCGGGGCCGGATGGAGCGCCCTCTCCCCGAGGGACCGCCCGGCAAAATTCGGAGCGCGGGATCCCCTCTCCCGTGCGGGGTAGGGGTGAGGGTGGCGCGCTTCCGTGTGAAGCGCTGAGCATCGTGCTGGCAGCGGAACGTTCGGAGCCTGATCCGGTACCGTCTCCACCCTCACCCCCGCCCCTCTCCCACTCGGGAGAGGGGGACCCGCGCCTCTTCTGTGACCCTCGACCTCCTCACGGGAGGAGAGGCGCCAGCCTCACGACCGCTTGCGCTGGTCGTCGTTGTGGCGGAGCATCTCGATGATCGGCTGGTAATCCTTCAGGGTCACCGGGGTGAGGCCCTGGTCCTTGCCGTCCGAGAGCTTGTCAAAGGCGGCCTTGTCCTTGGTCGGCAGGTCGACGAAGGCCTGGCGGATCGTCGCCTTCAGGTCGTCCGGCAGGCCGGCCAGCACCGCGAACGGGCCCTCGGGCAGGAACTCGGACTTGAAGATGAGGCGGAAGTCCGACTGCTTCAGCGGCTTGCCGTCGGCGTCCTTCACCAGGCCCTTGGTCAACATCCGGGTCAGGTTGCTGTCGGTGTCGGAGTTCCAGAAGTTGGCGGCGGCGTCCGCCGTGCCCTGGGCCAGGGCCAGGACGGCGTTCTCGTGGCTGCCGGCATAGAAGGTCTTGCCGAAGAACTTGTCGACGTCGTGGCCAGCCTTGTGCAGGAAGAAGCGCGGCGCCTGGTTGCCGGAGGTCGAGTTCGGGTCGACGAGGGCGAGGCTCTTGCCCTTCAGGTCCTCGATCGTCTTGTACGGGCTGTCGGCACGCACGTAGATCACCGAGTAGTAACCCGACACGCCGGTCTCGTGCTTCTGGTTGACCACCGGCTCGATCTTCACGCCGGTGATGACGGCGCGGGCGAAGGAGGCCGGGCCGTAGAAGGCGATCTGGATGTTGCCGGCGCGCTGGCCCTCGATCACCGCCGCGTAGTCGTTGGCGACGCGCAGCTTCACCGGAACGCCGAGCGCCTTGGTGAGGTAGGCGGTGAGCGGGGTCCAGCGGTCGACGGTGCCGGAGGCGTTCTCGGCCGGGATGACGCCGAGGGTCAGCTCGGGGTACTTGGCCTTCCAGTCCTGCGCCAGGGCCGGGCCAGCGGCGAGAATCAGCGCGGCAGCGGCGCCCACGAGGGTGCGACGGTTCAGCATCGGTCGGGTCCTTTTCGGGAGTGTGAGACGTCTCAGGCGCTCAGCGCCTCGGCGTGGCGAACCGGGATCGGCGCCGCGAAGCGCTCGGGCTCGGGCTCGCCCCGGTCCATCACCTCGCCGGCCTCGAGCCCGTAGAGGGTGCGGGCGACGTCCTCGGTGAGGTCGAAGCCGCGGCCGTCGAACACCACCCGGCCGGCCGAGAGGCCGATCAGCCGGTCGCAATAGGCGCGGGCGAGGTCGAGGGAGTGCAGGTTGCACAGGACGGTGATGCCGTAGCGCTTATTGGCGTCGGCGAGGGCGTCCATCACCAGGCGGGTGTTGCGGGGATCGAGCGAGGCCACCGGCTCGTCGGCCAGGATGATCTCCGGCTCCTGCACCAGGGCGCGGGCGATGGCGACCCGCTGCTGCTGGCCGCCCGAGAGCTGGTCGGCCCGGTTGGCGGCGAACGCCCCCATGTCGAAATTCTCGAGCGCCGCGAGCGCCAGCGCCTTGTCCTCCTCGCTCCACAGCTTCAGGAGCGAGCGGTGTGCCGGCACCTGGTTGAGCCGGCCCATCAGCACGTTCGTCATCACGTCGAGCCGGCCGACGAGATTGAACTGCTGGAAGATCATCGCGCAGCGGGCGCGCCAGGCGCGCAAGTGCCGGCCGCGCAGGGCCGTCACGTCGGTGCCGTCGAACAGGATGCGGCCGCCGGTCGGATCGGCGAGGCGGTTGAGCATCCGCAGCAGGGTCGACTTGCCGGCGCCCGAGCGCCCGATCACGCCGACGAAGCTGCCGCGCTCGATGGAGAGGCTGACGCCGTCCACGGCACGGCGCGCCCCGTATTGGCGCGTGAGATTCTCGACAACCAGCATCCGTTCGCCCGATTTCGCTGTTCGGGCGAACGTAAACGCCGGTTCAACGACGATAGGATGACAGTCCGTCAGTGCTTAGCCGGCATACTTATCAAGGAAGGCCTCGATCGGAAGCTGGCGAAAGTCCGGGAGGGCGGCGCGCAACCGGCCGTGGTCCCAGTCCCACCAGGCGAGGGCGAGCAGGCGCTCGGCGGTGGCCTCGTCGAAGCGGCGGCGCACCGGCCGGCCCGGGTTGCCGACCACGATGGTGTAAGGCTCCACGTCCCGGGTGACGATCGCGCCCGCCCCGATCACGGCGCCGGTGCCGATGCTGCGCCCCGGCAGCACCACGACCCCGTGGCCGATCCAGACGTCGTGGCCGAGGGTCACCGGGCTCGCCCGGCGGCGGTCGAAGAAGGCGGGCTCGTTCTCCTCGTCGGGCCAGTACGAGGCGGCCCGGTAGGTGAAGTGGCTCTGCGAGGCCCGCTCCATCGGGTGGTTGCCCGGGTTGATCCGCACCATCGCGGCGATCGAGCAGAACTTGCCGATGGTGGTGTAGATCACCTCGCCGTCATTGCCGATGTAGGAATAGTCGTCGAGCACCGTCTCGGTGAGCTGCGTGCGCGGGCCGATCTCGGTGTAGCGGCCGAGACGGCATTCCCTGACCCGGGCGGTCGGGTCGATGACGGGTTCGAGCCCGAGTTGTCCGGCCATCGGTCAATCTCCGAACGGGATGCGCTGCAGCACCCGGAACGGGCCTGAGCCGTCCTGGCGCAGGACCGACAGGGCGTCGAGGGTGAGGCTTTCGCCCGTGCCGTAGGCCGCGGCGAGGCGCTCGCGCCAGGGCGCGCGGGCCTCCTCGGGCAAGGCGTCGGTCAGGGTCATGTGGAAGCGGAACGCCTCGAAGACGTAGGGGTAGCCCCAGCGCGCCAGCAGCGCGCGGCCGCGGGGGCTCAGGCGCTCGGGGTGCCGGCGCGCGGTCTCGGCCTCGGTGAGGGATGCGCGGAACGGCTCGAAGGCGGCGACGCATTCGGCGGCGAACAGGCCGAGTTCGGGCGGCGCGGCTCGCGGGACCAGGGCCGTGAAGGCGCCGAGCGTCGCGACGTGCAGGGGACCGACCGGGACCGGCGGGTGATCCGCCGCCAGGGCGAGAGCCGCCTCGAGCAGGTCGGCCTCGGTCACACCGGGGCGCAAGCGCATCGGCGCCTTCAGGGTGGCGTGGAAGCCGTAGCGGCGGGGGGAGTCGGTCACGCCCGCGAGGTCGGCCATCCCCTCCGGGCGGGACAGCGCCGCGCCGGTGTGGTTGTCGTAGCCCAAAACGGCGTTGCCGAAGCCGGCGAGGTCCGAATCGGGCTTCGGCGTGAAGTAGAGGGCGTAGCGTGGGGTGCCGGTCACGCGGTTCTCCTTTTGCCGCATGATTCAGCATGGCTGCGTGACTGAACGGTGACGGTGGACGACGGGCGCGAGGGGGAGTGCATGACCCCTCCCCCCTCTGCGGGGGAGGGCGGCCTACGGAGTAGGCCGGGAGAGGGGCAGCGCGACGCTGATCCACGATTCGCTGTTCATCGAGCGCGCGACCTCTCCGGGGGCGGCGCCCCCTCTCCCGCCCTGCATTCGCAGGTCACCCTCCCCCGCAGAGGGGGGAGGGAGAAGTCCGCGCTCATTCGGCAGCCGACCGCGCCCTCACGCCGGCACCGCCTCCCGCACCGGCCGCCGCCAGCGCGCCGGGCCGTCGCGGTGGACCGAGGTCCCGGCGGCGTCGACCGCGACCGTCACGGGCATGTCCTCGACGACGAATTCGTGGATCGCCTCCATGCCGAGATCGGCGAAGGCCAGCACCCGCGCCGACTTGATCGCCTTCGACACGAGATAGGCGGCCCCGCCGACCGCGATCAGGTAGGCGGCGCCGTGGCGGGCGATGGTCTCGACGGCGGCCGGTCCCCGCTCGGCCTTGCCGACCATCACGAGGAGCCCGGTCTGCGACAGGATCGGCTCCAGGAACTTGTCCATCCGCGTCGCGGTGGTGGGGCCCGCGGGGCCCACCGCCTCGTCGCCGACGGCGTCGACCGGGCCAACATAGTAGATCGCCCGGTCGCGCAGATCGACCGGCAGCGGCTCGCCCGCTTCCAGCATCCGGGTCAGGCGGAGATGCGCCGCGTCGCGGCCGGTGAGCAGATGGCCGGAGAGCAGCAGGGTCTCGCCGGCGCGCCAGGTCGCCACCTCCTCGCGGGTCAGCCGGTCGAGGTCGACCCGCCTCCCGGCCGCCGTGGCGACGCTGACGTCCTGCGGCCAGAGGTCGAGGGAGGGCGGAGTGAAGACGGCGGGACCGCTGCCGTCGAGGGTGAAGTGGGCGTGCCGGTCGGCGGCGCATTGCGGGATCAGGCCGACGGGGAGCGAGGCGGCGTGGACCGGGAAGGTCTTCAGCTTCACGTCGAGCACGGTGGTGAGCCCGCCGAGCCCCTGCGCACCGATGCCGAGGGCGTTGACCCGCTCGAAGATCTCGAGCCGCAATTCCTCCTCCTTCGAGGACGGGCCCCGGGCGCGGATCTGCGGCAGGTCGATCGGATCGAGGAGCGAGAGCTTGGCCAGCGTCATCGCCTTCTCGGGCGAGCCGCCGACGCCGATGCCGAGCATGCCGGGCGGGCACCATCCGGCCCCCAGCGTCTCGACGGTGCGCACCACCCAGTCGGCGACCGAGTCGCTCGGGTTGAGGGCAGCGAACTTCGCCTTGTTCTCCGAGCCGCCGCCCTTCGCCGCGACGTGGACCTCGAGCGTCTCGCCCGCCACCATCTCGACGTGGAGCATCGCCGGTGCGTTGTCGCCGGTGTTGCGGCGGCCGAACAGCGGCTCGGAGACGACAGAGGCGCGCAACGGGTTGCGCTCCTCGCGCCAGGCCCGGCGCACGCCCTCGTCGACGATCTCCTGGAGCGAGCGGTTCGACACGATGCGGGCGTTCAGCCCGACCTTCATGAACACCTGCGCGGTGCCGGTATCCTGGCAGATCGGCCGCCGGCCGAAGGCGGCCATGCGCGAATTGACCAGGATCTGCGCCATCGCGTCCCGGGCCGCCGGGCTCTCCTCGCGCCGCCAGGCCTCGGCGAGGTTCTGGATGTAGTCCGCCGGGTGATAGTACGAGATGAATTGCAGGGCGTCGGCGATGGAGGCGACCAGGTCCTCTTCGCGAATGGTGGCCATGGTGGTCCTCCCCGGATCGGTTATGAAATTTCCGGCTCCTATACCGCTTCGGCAACCACTGCGTCATCCCGGGCTCCGCTTTCGCGGCCCCGGGACGACCCTGAGAGGTGGAAACGATCGGGATTTCGGCGCTTACGCCGCGAATTCCCGCCGGATCGCCTCGCTGTGCTCGCCGATTCCCGGCACCCGGCCGAGCACCGGAGCCTGCCCGTTCCTCAGGGCCGGGGGCGCCACGATCGAGGCCGGGCCGGCCTGGGTCTCGACGGTCACCCGCCGCAGGGCCGGGTGGTGGACGAGGTCGGCCAGCCCGTTGACGAAGCCATAAGCCGTGCCGGCCGTGCGCAGCCGCGCCGCCGCCTCGTCGCGGCTCAACTCCGCGAAGACCTGCGCCACCACGGCATCGACCTCGGGGCGGTTCGCCACCCGGGCGTTGTTGCTCTCGAATCCCGCCCGCGACGGCAGGTCGGGCTGGCGCAGGAACTCGGCGCAGAACTTCGCCCATTCGCGCTCGTTCTGGATCGAGAGCAGCACCAGGGCCCCGTCCCGGGTCGGGAAGGCGCCGTAGGGGCAGATCGACGGATGGGCGAGGCCGACCCGCTGCGGCGCCCGGCCGGTGCCCTCGAAGTAGAGGAGCGGCACGTTCATCCAGTCGGCCATGCCGTCGAACAGGCTGACCTCGAGCTTCGCCCCCTCGCCGGTGATGCCGCGGGCGATCAGCGCCTCCAGCACGGCGGCATGGGCCGCCATGCCGCAGGCGATGTCGCAGACCGACACCCCGACCCGGCCCGGACCCGCCGGGTGCCCGGTGATCTCGGCCAGCCCGCTCTCGGCCTGGACCAGCAGGTCGTAGGCCTTCATGTCCGAGTAGGAATGGCCGGAGCCGTAGCCGGTGACGTCCACGGTGATGAGCCGCGGATAGCGGGCGCGCAGCGCCTCCGAGCCGAAACCGGCGCGGGCGGCAGCGCCCGGCGCGAGGTTCTGGATGAACACGTCGGCCTGGGCGAGGACGGCGTGAAGAAGCGTTGCGTCGCCCGGGTCCTTGATGTCGGCGACCAGGCTCTCCTTGCCGCGGTTGAGCCAGACGAAGTAGCTCGCCAGGCCGTTCACCGCGGCGTCGTAGCCGCGGGCGAAATCGCCCTCCGGCCGCTCGATCTTGATGACGCGGGCCCCCGCGTCGGCGAGGCGCGAGGAGCAGTAGGGGGCTGCCACCGCCTGCTCGAGCGCCACCACGGTCAGGCCTGCGAGCGGCCGGACCCCACTCCCCGCCACCATGATCAGACCCCGTGCTTGATCGCGATCATCTTCATGGAGCCGAAGCCGTAGAGCGCCTCGAACCCCTTCTCGCGACCGTGGCCCGAGCCCTTCACGCCGCCGAAGGGCAGCTCGACGCCGCCGCCGGCACCGTAATTGTTGACGAAGACCTGGCCCGACTTGATGCCCTTCGACAGGCGCAGAGCCCGGCCGAGATCCGACGTCCAGATTCCGGCGGCGAGGCCGTACTCGGTGCCGTTCGCCACCTTCAGGGCCTCGGCCTCGTCGCGCACCCGGATCGCCACCAGGACCGGCCCGAAGATTTCTTCCTGCGCCAGGCGGTGGTCCGGCGGCACGTCGCCGATCAGGGTCGGGCGGACATAGTAGCCGTCGCCCGGCACGTTGGTGCCGAGTTCGCCTTCGGCCAGGATGGTCAGGCCGTCGCGGCGGGCGAGGTCGATATAGCCCTGCACCCGCTCGCACTGCTTGGCGTTGACCACCGGGCCGAGATCGAGGTCCTGCTCGCCCGAGCCGACCCGCAGGGTCTTGAAGCGGTTCGCCAGGTCGGCCGTGAAGCTGTCGTAGATCGCGTCCTCGACGATCACCCGCGAGCCGGCCGAGCAGGTCTGGCCGGCATTCTGGGTGATCGCCTTGACGATGGTGGTGCCGGCCTCCGAGAGATCGGCATCGGCGAAGACCACCTGGGGCGACTTGCCGCCGAGCTCGAGCGTCACCGGGATCGTGTTCTTGGCCGCCGCCGCCTGGATCAGCGTGCCGACCTCGCGCGAGCCGGTGAAGCTGATGTGGTGGATGCCCTTGTGCGAGGCGAGCGCCGCGCCCGCCTCCTCGCCGAGGCCCGTCACCACGTTGAGGCTGCCGGCCGGGAAGCCGGCCTCGGCCGCGAGCTTGGCCAGATGCAAGGCCGAGAGCGAGGTGTCTTCGGCGGGCTTGAGCACGACCGCGTTGCCCATGGCCAGCGCCGGGGCGACCGAACGGCCGGTCATCTGGAGAGGGTAGTTCCACGGCACGATGACGCCGACGACGCCGTGCGGCTCGTAGACGGTCATCACCGTGAAGCCGTTCTGGAACGGGATCGTGTCGCCGTGCACCTTGTCGGCGGCGCCGCCATAATACTCGAAGTAGCGGGCGCAGACCTGGGCGTCGTTGCGGGCGAGGGTGATCGGCTTGCCGACATCCTCGCTCTCCATCTGCGCCAGGATCTCGGCGTCGCGGCGGATCAGCTCGGCGAGCTTGAGCAGCAGCCGGCCGCGGGAGGCGGCGTCGAGGCGGCCCCACTCGCCGTCCATGGCGGCCTGGCCGGCCTTGACGGCGGCGTCGATCTCGGCCGCGCCGCCGCGGGCGATGCGGGCCATCTCCTGGCCGTGCGACGGGTTGATGACCGGCAGGGTCGCCTCGCTGCCGGTCCAGGCGCCGCCGATGAAGTGCTGGTGGGCGTTCATGCTTCAACCTCCCGTGGCGGCCGGCCACCCTGGCGGCAGCCGGCCTGCTGTTGGGCGCGGTGTTACCGCGCCGGGAGGGCCAATTCCAATACGATCGACGGGCGGGCGCGATAGAATCGGGATATGGCGGCCGCCCGGTGCGCCCTTAGCGGCTGCCGCTGCCGGCACTGCCCTGCGGCACCGCCCGGGACGGCTGACCGGCATTGCCGCCGGCGGCCGAGTTGCCGGTGACGGTCGAGGCACCGGTCGGCCCGGGCGCTGCGACGCCAGCGGGATTGCCGCCGGTATTGTTCTGCGTCGGCGCGACGGTGCCGGTGGCAGCCGGCCCCGTGCCCATACCGGGAGCGGTGGAGGGGGCGGCGGTCTGGGCCGACGCCGCGCCGGCGACGAGAAGGCTGGCGGCGAGTCCTGCAAGAATCGAACGCATTCTGCTCTCCTGTGGGATCTCGAATTCATCAGATCCTGGACCCGACAACGCACTCGATGTGATCCGGTTCGACTGTCTTCAATTATGCTGCACGATGATGCGGCGCAGCATCGTGCAGCATTCCGCGAAATCGGCACGCCCGATCGACTCGTCGGGCCGGTGCGCCTCGGCGATGCGGCCGGGCCCATAGATGATCGACGGGATGCCGGCGGCCTGGAACAGCCCCGTCTCGGTGCCGTGGCTCACCGCCCCCGGAGCCGGCCAGCGCCATGTCGACATGGCCCGACAGGCCGATGCCGGACCTGTCGGGCGGGCCGATCGAGGCGAACAGGTTGGCGCGGTCCCCCTCCGGCCCCGGCAGCACCCGCACCGCGACGCCGTAGCGGGCGAGACAGGTGCGCGCACCCAGTCCACGATCGCGCCGTTCGGCGCGCGACAGACGGAGGGGAGTGCGACGAGGTCGGAGAGGAGGGGGCGGTCATCGGGGCTCTCGCATCGGGGCACTCGCGCTGGCGGTCCCGGCACCCTGATCCGGGACGACCGGCGCGCTCCGGCGGAAAGCCGCTCGCTGCGGCAGAACCTGCGGCAGGAGACGCCCAGCCCGGCAGGACGCCACCGCCTCGCCGGACGCGCGATCCCGGGCGAGTTGCCAGCTGACAATCCCGGCGAAGTGCGGACCGCTCCGTCGCGCGTGCCCACCATCATTTCTGCCGCTTCCCCCCTCCCAACCCGCAACCCCGCGCGGTGCCGCGGGACCAGTTCGGCGGAAAATCCCGCAGCCTCCCGCGCATGGTTGGGACCCCGCCGCCCGGAGCCGTGACCCATGCGCGCCAATTCCCTGATCGAGCTCGACCGCGACCATCTCATCCACCCGGTGATCTCGTGGAAGGGCCACGAGGCGCGCGGCGCCACGGTGCTGCAATCGGCGGACGGCGCGTACCTCACCGACGCCGAAGGCCACACCCTGCTCGACGGGTTCTCGGGCCTGTGGTGCGTCAATGTCGGGTACGGCCACGACTCGATCGTCGAGGCGGCGGCCGAGCAGATGCGGCGGCTGCCCTACGCCACCGGCTACTTCCACTTCTCGAGCGAGCCGGCGATCCGCCTCGCCGCCCGCCTCGCCGAGATGGCGCCCGGCGACCTGAACCACGTCTACTTCACCCTGGGCGGCTCGGACGCGGTCGATTCGGCGGTACGCTTCATCCGCTACTACTACAACGTGACCGGCCGGCCGGCGAAGAAGCACATGATCGCCCTGGAGCGGGGCTATCACGGCTCCTCGACCATCGGGGCGGGGCTGACCGCGATCCCCGCTTTCCACGACGGCTTCGACGCGCCGACCCCGCTCCAGCACCACATCCCCTCGCCCTATCCCTACCGCAACCCGGCCGGCGACGACGACGCGGCGGTGATCGCCGCCTCGGTGGCGGCGCTGAAGGCCAAGGTCGAGGAACTCGGGGCCGACACCGTCGCGGCCTTCTTCGCCGAGCCGGTTCAGGGCTCGGGCGGCGTGATCGTGCCGCCGGACGGCTGGCTGAAGGCGATGCGCGACGCGGCGCGCGACCTCGACATCCTGTTCGTCGCCGACGAGGTCATCACCGGCTTCGGCCGCACCGGCCCGCTCTTCGGCTGCGAGCATGACGGCGTGGTGCCGGACCTGATGACTACCGCGAAGGGCCTGACCTCCGGCTACAGCCCGATGGGCGCGGTGCTGATGTCCGACCGGATCTACCGCGCCATCGCGGACAACGCGCCCGCCGGCAAGCCCATCGGCCACGGCTTCACCTACTCGGCCCATCCGGTCAGCGCGGCGGTCGGCCTCGAGGTCTTAAGGCTCTACACCGAGGGCGGCCTCCTGGAGAACGGCCGCCGGGCGGGCGAGCGCTTCACCGCGGGTCTGAAGCGCCTCGCCGACCACCCCCTCGTCGGCGACGTGCGGGTGCGGGGTCTCCTCGCCGGCGTCGAGCTGGTCACCGACAAGGCGAAGCGCACGAAACCCTCGGCCGATCTCGGCCTCTCCGGTCACCTCGCGCGGTTCGGCTACCGGAACGGCGTGATCTTCCGCGCCTTCGCGGACGACATCGTCGGCTTCGCCCCGCCGCTCTGCTGCTCGGAGTCCGACATCGACACCCTGCTTGCCCGCTTCGAGCAGACGCTGAACGACGTCCTCGCCGTCGCCGACGTGCGCGCCGCGCTGGCGTGAGACGGGGTTCGGACATGACCGGCATCTCGCACCCGCGACCTCGAGGCTCCCGTCACGACCCGGCACGGAATCCTCCTCTCCCAGACGGCCCTCTGCTCGCGGGGAGAGGAGGCACGCACGACTCATTGCTTCGGTTCCGGAACTGACCGTCAGCCTCCCGCCCACGAAAACCCCTCATCCACCCACCCGGTGAACCCGCCGATCATCACCTTCACCGGCAATCCGAGTTCGGTGAGGTGGAGGGCGGCCTTGTTGGCGCCGTTGCAGTGGGGACCGGCGCAGTAGACCACGAACAGCGTGCCGGCGGGCCACTCGGCCATGCGCCTGGGCGTCATCTTGCCCCGCGGCAGGTTGAGGGCGGCGGAGTCTGGCCCCCCGCACGCGGGCGGCGGCCTCACGGTCGCGGTCGAGGGCGGGCTGGAGGTGCTGGCGGAGGCCGACCTCGTCGTGGTGCCGGGCTGGCGGGCGATCGACGCGCCCGTCCCGCCGGACCTCGTCCGGGCCCTGCGCGACGCCCATGCGGGCGGCGCCCGGCTGATGTCGCTGTGCTCAGGAGTCACGGTCCTGGCGGCGACCGGGCTCCTCGACGGGCGCCGGGCCACGACCCACTGGCGCTACGCGGCGGCGATCGCGGCGCGCCACCCGGCCATCGCCCTCGATCCGGACGTGCTCTACGTCGACGAGGGCCGGATCCTGACCGCCGCCGGGAGCGCCGCCGGCATCGACCTGTGCCTCCACGTCGTGCGCGGCGACTTCGGGCCGGACCTCGCCAACAGGGTGGCGCGCCGCCTCGTCGTACCGCCGCACCGGGAGGGCGGCCAGGCCCAGTTCATCGAGGCGCCGGTCCTGCGGGAGCGCGAGGCGGCCCGCCTCGGGCCGGTGATCGACGCGATGCGGGCGGGCCTGCACGAGGACCGGCCGCTCGCCGCCCTGGCCCGCCTCGCCGGGATGAGCCTGCGCACCTTCCAGCGCCGCTTCATCGCCGCGACCGGCCTGCCGCCGGGCGAGTGGATCATCGCCGAGCGGCTGCGCCTCGCCCGGGAGATGCTGGAGCGGCCGGGCGCCGTGTCCCTCGCCGAGATCGCCGCGGCGAGCGGCTTTCGCAACCCGGCCGGCCTGCGCCACCATTTCCGCAGCCGCCTCGGCACCAGCCCGGCGGCCTACCGGCGAAGCTTCGCCGGGCGCCGTTCCTAACCAGGTTTCGCAAAAGCAATGGCCGGTTTTGCGGCAAAAAGCTGCGACAAAACAAGACTCTAAGCGGACGAAGCGTTGGCCTGCCAACGCAAGTCCGCTTAGCTGACCGTCGCCGTGCTGCGCCGCCGCTGCCCGATGGCGCTCGCCAGCATGTGCGAGAGCTGCTCGGCCGAGTACGGCTTGTTCAGCAGCGGGAAGCCGTGGGAGCCCTCCTGCGCCAGCACGTGGCTGTAGCCGGAGGTGAGCAGCACCGGCAGGCCGGGATGGCGCTGGCGCAAGGCCTTGCCGAGCTCGATGCCGCCCATGCCGGGCATCACCACGTCGGAGAACACCGCGTCGTAGCCGGCATCCTGCGCCAGCACGTCCAGGGCGGCCTCGGCGTTGGTGACCCAGGTGGCGACGTAGCCGAGATCGTTGAGGATCTGCGCGGCGAAGCGGCCGACTCCGACATTGTCCTCGACGAGGAGGATCCGCTGGCCGGCCCGGGCCGGCGCCAGGCCCTCGTCCGCCGGCGCCGGCCGGCCGGCCTTGGCGGGGGCGGACACCTCGGGCAGGTAGAGGACGAAGGTGGAGCCTTCGCCCAGCCGGCTCGTCACGTCGACGTCGCCGCCCGATTGCTTGGCGAAGCCGAAGACCTGGCTCAGGCCGAGGCCGGTGCCCTTGCCGACCTCCTTGGTGGTGAAGAACGGCTCGAAGATCTTCTCGATCACCGCCGGCGGCATGCCGGTGCCGGTATCGGTGAGCGCGATCGCCGCGAAGGGACCCCTGGCGGCGGCGTGGCCGCGGATCTCGGGCTTCTGGGCCCCGCAGGTGATACTCAGGGTCAGCGTCCCCTCCCCGTCCATGGCGTCGCGGGCATTGACCGCCATGTTGATGAGCGCCGTCTCGAACTGGCTGAGATCGGCGCGCACGAAGCACGGCCGGTCGGGGGCTTTGGTCACCACGCGGATGCGCGCGCCCGTGACCGTGTCGAGCATGTCGGCCACGCCCTGGAGGCGGGCGACCACGTCGAACACCTCCGGCGCCAGGGTCTGGCGGCGGGCGAAGGCGAGGAGCTGGCCGGTGAGCTTGGCGGCGCGGTCGACCGTGTCGGAGACCGCGTCGAGGTAGCGCGCCTTGCGCGCCTCCGGCAGCTCGGGCCGGCGCAGGAAATCCACCGACGAGCGGATGATGGTGAGCAGGTTGTTGAAGTCGTGCGCCACGCCCCCGGTCAGCTGGCCCACCGCCTCCATCTTCTGCGACTGGCGCAACGCCTCCTCGGCCTGGACGAGACGGTGGGCGCGCTCGCGCTGCTCGGTCACGTCGCGGGCGACGCAGTACAGGCTGCCCTCGAACGGCACCGCCCGCCACGACAGGGTGCGGTAGCCTCCGTCCCGGGTGCGGAACCGGTTCTCGAACGAGGTGGTCGGCTCGCCGGTGCCGAGGCGCTGGATCTCGGTCCGGGTCCGGTCCTGGTCCTCCAGGTGTTCGAGCCAGCCGGAGGTGCGCCCGACCACCTCCTCGGGCTGCCAGCCCAGAATGGCCGTCCAGGCCGGGTTGACGCTGAGCCAGACCCCGTCGGCATCGGCCACGCCCAGCATGTCGCGGCTCACCTGCCAGATCCGGTCGCGCTCGGCGGTGCGGGCCGCGACCTGGCGCTCCAGGGTCTCGTTGAGGCCGCGCAGGGCCTCCTCAAGCCGGCGCCGGGCGGTGATGTCGTTGAACAGCACCGCGACGTGGCGGGCCTCCGGCGGATCGACCCGGAAGGCATAGACCTCGTACCAGCGCTCGCCGAGACCTTTCGCCGGCTGCACGAAGCGCACCGGCTCGCCGGTCAGGGCCACCCTTCCGTAGAGGTCGTACCAATGCTGCTCGTGGGTGGGGGACAGCTCGCGCATCCAGCGCCCGGTCGCGTCCGTGAGGCCGGTCTGGCGCGCGAAGGCGGGGTTCACCTCCAGGAAGCGGTAATCCTCCGCCCTGCCATCCGCGCCGAAGCGCAGGGCGACGACGCAGAAGCCGGCATCGATCGCCTCGAACAGCGTACGGTAGCGCGCCTCGCTGCGCCGCAACGCCTCCTCGGCCCGGCGCCGGCCGGTGATGTCGATGATGAACTCGAAGCCGGTCCCGTCCTCCAGTCGGGTCGCGGCGCACAGGCCCCAGAACCGCGAGCCGTCGCGCCGCAGGTATTCGCGCTCGGTCGAGTCCGAGCGGCCCCGCGCCTGGAGCTCGGCGATGACGCGCCGGGACGTCGGCTGCCATTCCGGCGGCACCAGGGTGGCGCCGGTGAGCCGGCCCGCGGCCAGATCCTCGCGGCTGTAGCCGCTCATCGCCAGGAAGGTGTCGTTGGCCTCCAGCACCCGGCCGGCCATGTCGAAGACGATCGCCCCGACGGTCTCGATGTCGAGCGCGGCGCGCAGGCGCGGATCCACCAGGAAGCCGCCGCCCTCGCCCCGGGGCCGTCCGGCGCGCGCCAAGGCTGCCTGGGCCACGGCCTCGGCCCGCGCCTGCTCGGCCGCCGCCAGGGCGGCGCGCAACCGCGCATTCTCCGCAACCAGGTCCGGGACGTGTCCGGAATCCGCCATTCCTCTCCCACCCGCACGGGCGCCGCGCGGTCTCGAGCGCATCCGCCTCATCCCCTCCGCCCCATATAGCGGAGGCGGGCCCTGCGTCTCCACCCTCCCGCCGCGATCACCGGCGGGGGCGGGACGCCCGCATTGCGGCGGAGCGGGGAAGGCCGCATATCTGGGCACGGCCCCGCGACGGCGGGGCGCGGAGGCGTTGCGTGACGATCCATCCGACCCGCTGCAGCAACGCGGCCCTGCGCCGGGCGACGCGCAGCGTCAGTCAGCTCTACGACGACGCCCTGGCGCCGAGCGGCCTGCGCGCGACGCAGTTCGGCCTGCTCGGCACGATCCGCCGCCTCGGCACCCCGACCATGGGCGAACTGGCCGACGCGATGGTGATGGACCTCTCGGGGCTGGCCCACACCCTCAAGCCCCTGACCCGCGACGGCTATGTCAGCGTGGTCCCGGACCCGCGGGACCGCCGGGCGCGGCGCATCGCCCTGACGCCGTCCGGCACCGCCAAGCTCGAGGAGGCGATGCCGCTGTGGCGGGCGGTCCAGGACCGCTTCGAGGCTGCGTTCGGGCCCGAACAGGCCGACCTCCTGCGCGACCTCCTGCACCGGCTGGCCGTGCCGGAGTTCCGCGACGCGTTCGCGGCGCGCCCCTGACCCGTCAGGGAGATCCCGCCCGGTCCCCGCGGCCCGCCTCGCCCGCTCCCGCCATCCCCCCGCCCGACGAGGTCCCGGTCAAGGTCCCCGCCATCCCGCGGGCGAGGTGCTGCAGGAGCGCGGCCGCCGCGGGCGGGAGCTGGCGGCCGAGGCGGGTGACGATCCGGGCCTCCACCGCGTTGAGGCCCGGATCGGCGAGGGGCAGGGCGACCAGGATCCCCGCGGCCATTTCCGGCGCGGCGCAGAAGGCCGGCAGCAGCGTCACGCCGGTGCCGGACGCGACGAACTGCTTGAGCACGCCGATCGAACCGGTGGTCAGCGCCGGTTCGAGCCGCGCGCCCTCCGCCTGCTCCGCCGCCGCGATGATCTGCCGGATGCCGGTGGCCGGGTGCATCGTGCCGAGGCGGTGGCCGGCAAGGTCGGCGAGGCGGACCGGGCCCCGATGGGATGCGAGCGGGTGGTCCTCCCGCACCAGCACCCGGATCGGGTGGGGCATCGCCAGATGGGTGCGCAGGCGCGGCTCGGGCGGCGGGTTGTAGACGAGGCCGAGATGAGCCTCGTCCTCGACGACACGGCGCACCACGTCGTTGGTCGCCGCGAGGTCGAGGGTCATGGTCAGGGCGGGGTGGCGGGCCCAGAAGCCCTGGAGCAGGCCCGACATCAGGTCGCCGATGAAGCCCTCGCCGAGGACCACGCCGATATGGCCGCGTCGCAGACCTTTGAGCGCGGCGAGCTTGGCCAGGATGTCCTCCCGATCGGAGGCCTGGCGGCGGTGATAGTCGAGGAGCAGGGCGCCGGCCGGGGTCGCCCGCACGCCGCGGCTGTGGCGCTCGATCAGGGGCGTGGCGAGCTGCACCTCCATCTGAGCGAGCTGGCGGCTCACCGCCGAGGCGTTGACGTTGAGCTTGTCGGCCGCAGCCCGGACCGAGCCGCAGCCGACCGCCTCCGCGAGGTAGCGCAGGCAGCGCTCGTCGAGGCTGTGCATTGGTCTCCTCCCCTTTCCCGCTCGCCGGGTGCGTTGCCGGCAAGGCAACGCAAAATACCGGCCGGCGTCGTTCCGCTCAACGCCGGCCTGCCTCATTCTTCGGTTCCCAGAAGGCGCCGCGGCACGGATTCCGGCGCCGGTTCCGGGAGACAGCGGATATGCGGACGATCGGCGTCATCGGCTTGGGCCATATGGGCCGGGGCATGGCCCTCTCGCTGCGGCGGCGCGGCTTCGACGTGATGGGGTACGACCCCGCCCCGGCCGCCCGCGAGGCCTCGGCGGCGGACGGCATCGAGATCGTCGACGGGCCGTCCGTCCTCTGGCGGGCCTGCGGCGCGGTGGTGCTGTCGCTGCCCAACCCCGAGGTGGTGGAGGCGGTGCTGCTCGGGCCCGACGGGCCGCTCCAGGGCGCTCGGCCCGGGCTCCTCGTCATCGACACCTCCACCTCGGACCCGGCGGTCACCCGGCGCATCGCGTCGGCCCTCACGCCCGCCGGCATCGACCTCGTCGACGCGCCGGTGAGCGGCGGGCCGAAAGGAGCACACGCCGCGACGCTCACGATGGTGATCGGCGGCAGCGAGCGGGCGGTGGCCCGGGCCGAGCCGGTGCTGGCCGCCATGAGCGCGACCCGGGTCCATGTCGGCGATGTCGGCGCCGGCCACGTCACCAAGCTCGCCAACAACCTGCTCTGCGCCGCCCACCTCATCACGGCCGCCGAGGCGGTGCGGATGGCGAAGGAGGCCGGCGTCGATCCGGAGCGCCTGCTCGCCGGGATCAATGCCGGCTCGGGCCGCAGCGGCGTCACGCAGGTGAACTTCCCGACCTGGGTGCTCAACGGCGCCTTCGATTCCGGCTTCACCATGAAGCTGATGCGCAAGGACGTGCGGCTGGCCGAGAGCCTGATCGGCGCGCTCGGCCTCGACCTGCCGCTCTCGGGAGAGGCCGCCCGGCTGTGGCGCGACAGCGCCGAGATCCCCGACGACGCCGACTTCAACGCCATCGTCACGCTCCAGCTCGACCCGAACGCCTGACCCGGGAGGACCCGCCATGACAGAGACCCGCCCGCAGGCGCTCGCCGCCCTCCTGCGCCCATTCTTCCCCGAGATGACGACCATCGGTTCCTGGGTCGACGGCCGCCTCGTCCCCGGCACCGGCGAGCCGGTGCGGCTCGTCGATCCGGCCACCGGACTCGGCCTCGCCGAGTACCCGGATGCCGGCGCGTCCGTGGTCGCCGAGGCCGCCCGGGCCGCGACCGCCGGCCAGGCGCGGTGGGCGGCGCTCACCGGTGCCGCCCGCGGCCGGGTGATGCAGGAGATCGCACGCAGCATCCGCGCCGAGATCGAGCCCCTCGCCCGCCTGGAGGCGCTGAACGCCGGCAAGCCGATCCGCGATTGCCGCGTCGAGGCGACCAAGGTCGCGGAGATGGTCGAGTACTATGCCGGCTGGGCCGACAAGCTGCACGGCGAGGTGATCCCGGTCCCGACCAGCCACCTCAACTACACGCGCCGCGAGCCCCTCGGCGTGGTCCTGCAGATCACGCCCTGGAACGCCCCGGTCTTCACCTGCGGCTGGCAGCTCGCCCCGGCGCTCGCCGCCGGGAACGCGGTGCTGCTCAAGCCCTCCGAGCTCACCCCCCTGACCTCGCTCGCCGTGGCGGCGCTGGCCGAGCGGGCGGGCCTGCCGCCTGGCGTCGTCAACGTGCTCGCCGGCTACGGCCATACCACCGGCCAGGCTGCGCTCGCCGAGAAGGTGGTGGCGAAGGTGGTCTTCGTCGGCTCGCCGGCGACGGGCGCACGGATCGCGGAGAGCGCCGCGCGCCATCTGAAGCCCTGCCTGCTCGAACTCGGCGGCAAGTCGGCCAACATCGTGTTCGCGGATGCCGACCTGGAGCGGGCCTGCCTCGGCGCGCAAGCCGCGATCTTCGCGGGCGCCGGCCAGTCCTGCGTCGCCGGCTCGCGGCTGCTCGTCGAGCGCCCGGTCTATGAGAGCTTCATCGCCATGCTGGCGGCAGGAGCGAATCGCATCCGCGTCGGCGATCCCCTCGATCCGGAGACCGAGATCGGGCCGATCAACAACGCCGGCCAGTACCGGCACGTGCTGGCGATGATCCGCGGCGGCCTCGGAGAGGGCGCGCGCCTCGCCGCCGGCAGCGACGGCACGCCGGGAGAGGGCGGCTACTACGTGCGCCCGACGATCCTGGCGCAGGCCGATAATTCCATGGACTGCGCCCGGACCGAGATCTTCGGGCCGGTGGTGACGGTGATCCCGTTCGACACGGAAGAGGAGGCGATCGCCATCGCCAACGATTCCGAGTTCGGCCTCGCCGGCGCGGTCTGGACCCGCGACGTCGGCCGCGCCCACCGGGTCGCGGCGTCGGTGCGGGCCGGCACCTTCTGGATCAACGCCTACAAGACCATCCATGTCTCCTCGCCCTTCGGCGGCTCGGGGCGCAGCGGCTACGGGAGGTCCAGCGGCATCGAGGCCCTGCACGAATACACGCAGGTGAAGAGCGTCTGGGTCGAGACCGCGGCCGCCCCCGCCGCATCCTTCGGCTACGCCCCGGGCGTCGGCGCCTGACCTCTCCTGCGGTGCGCCCTGGTCCCCGGCCCGGCTCGCCACGGCGGCGTTCGGGCTCGGCGGGGCAGAGATTTCGGGTGGGACGCGCTAACGCCCGGCCGAGCGCCATGAGGCACCGACTTGGGTTAGACTTGGCCGTTCATGAAAACGGAACCCCAATACAAAAGAACGGGCCGGATCAGGATCCGGCCCGTTGGAAGAGTTTCCGGCCAATGCACAAGGGGAATGCGGGGAGGACCAGGTGGCCGGGTTGCCACATCAACGGGAATCCGCGCGGAATGGTTCCAAGGGTCCGCGCACTGCGATCCTTTTTCGTTGCCTGTGGCGAAATTGCTTCGCTTGAGCGCCGCACCGGTCGGTTAACGGGAGGTTGACGGGGCCGTTCGCATTCGCGGCATGAACTGTCCCGCCGAGGCACGATCGCGGGAACTACTTGCCACGCATCCGCGTTGAAAAAGCATTCTCAAGCTTCGCCGCGAGGGCCACGCGTATGCTCCGCCCGCACTTCTTCCTCGGCATTACGGTTCCGGCCGCGTTCCTCGCCCTGGTCGGGCAACCGCTGATCGAGCATTCCGTCGGGGCGGTCGCCCGCCCGGCCGTCGAGCAGGCGGCGATCAAGGGCGATCGGCTCGCGCCGGTCCGGCCGGCCGCGGCGGTGCAGGTTCCGGTGGCGGTCGAGATCACCGGGCTCGGCGCCGCCAAGATCACTCTGCGCAACGCGGCCGGCGACGTCGTCTACCAGGCCGATTCCACCCGCAACACGACCTTGGTCGCCCGCGACACCGCGCTCCCTCACGTCACCGTGCGCGAGCGCGCCGGCGCCCCGGTGGCACAGCGCGATCCGGCCCCGGCGGGCCAGGCGGTGCGGCGGATGCCGGAGGGTTGCGAAGGCGCGATCAGCGGTCTCGCCGGCCACGAGGCCCGCCGTCTGCTGCCGAGCCGCTGCCTGGCCGATGCCGGCGAGGTCGTGCCGCCCGCCCTCTCCCCGATCCCGGTCGCGACGCTCTGACGGCGCCGCGCGGGATCGCTCGAAACCACCGGACGCCCCCATGATCGACCTACGCGAATACGAGGTGCCCTCGCCTCAGCCGCCGGCCCCGGAACGCGTTCATCGCGACGGCTCCGTCGAGCCCGATGCCGACCGGCTCGCCAGCCTGCTCGCCGGCGTCGCGGCCATGCGGCCGGTCGACGACGTGGTCTGCCTCCACCTGGCGCGCCGCAACCTCCTGGTCACGGCCCGGCCCCGCGCCGCTTGACCGCAACCGCGAACGAGGCACCCCGGCGCGGCAGCGCCCGGGGTGCTTCGTCGTGTCCGATCACCGTCGTGACGGCCCATGCTGATGCGCCGGAGGCGAGGTGATCTCCCTCCGGCGCATGAGTGTGGGTCTCAACGGGCCCGCGGCGCAGAGGCCTGCGGCTCCTGGGCTTGGCGCTTCTGGGCCTGGCGCTCTTGCCGGGGCCCGGTCAGGCGGATCGGTCCGTCGCCGGCCGATGCCGGTCCGGCGAGCCTCACTCGTCGGTGGCGCGACCGCTGCCCGAAGCCTGGCCGCCCTTGCGGCCGGCCGACGAGGCCAGCTCGCGATCCTGCGAGAAGGACCGCTTCTCGGCCGGCACGCTGCGGCCGCCCTTGCTGGCGATCTCGCGCTGCCGCTCCAGATCCATGGATGCGAAGCCGCGCTTCGAGGTCGAATTTCCCGTAGCCATGATTGCCTCCTTGGCCGTGCTCTCAGTCCGGACAACCTTCAGCGCAAATGATGGTTCCTGCCACGCATGCGGTCCGGCGGACTGAAGGTCCCGAATCGGGTCAGTACAGCCGGAGGCCCGAGATCGTCGTGTCGGGGCGGTGACTTGCACTAACAACGCAAGCCCCGATGAAAGCTGGCCGCGCGCGGCCAGCGCGGGGCGGAACCGGTCGGAGAGGCCGGCGTTCGCCCCGGAGAGAGCGGTGGAGCGGCCTGCGGCCGGCCGCCGCACCGTCATCTCCGGAGCAGCCGATGACCAACAAGACCATGGTGAGCCGCGAGGCCGTCGCCCATCCGGAGACGGCGCCTTCGCCGAACCGCACCGCCCCGCCGCCGATGCCGGCCGAGGAAGGCAGCCCGCACCTGACCACGACCGAGGAGCCGGGCGACTCGCCCCAACCCAACCGCCAGTTCGGCGACGAGCCGATCGGCGGCCTGACCACCCGCAAGGAGCATGCCCGCCGGGATTGATCCCGGGGTGATATGCCGGGCTCGGGCCGGCAAGCGCTGACGCAGCCGCGGTTTCCAGTCCCGCTCCAGCCCTCTACACAGGCAGGCGGGATCTGGGGCGCGGGATCTGGGGCGGCGGACCGGCATGAGCGGCGGGGCGGAAGCGGCGGAGCGGACGGGCGGCGGCATAAGCCCTGAAACGGCCCCGGCACTGGGCCGGGTCCCGGCCGTCGAGCGCGGTGACCGCGCGACCGGGCAAGGGCGGGACGAGCAGGGGCGGGACGGGCAAGTGCAGCAGGCGGCCCGGTCCGGCAACGACCCGGAGGCCGCCGACGCGTCGGGCGGCCTCGATCGCAGCCTCTTCCGCTACATCTGGCGCCATTCGAAGCGCGACCAGATCCTGATCTGCGGCGTCGTGCTGGCCTCGCTGCCGCTCTACTTCGCCTCGCTCGACCTGCCGCGGCGCATCGTCAACGAGGCGATCCAGGGCCATGCCTTCGAGAAGGGCAACGAGACCGCCAAGTTCCTGGTGCTGCGGCTCCAGATGCCGGACTGGTTCGGGCACGACATCTCGCTGTTCTCCGGCTTCGACGTCGACCGGTTCGAGCTGCTGTTCGGCCTCTCCTCGATGTTCCTGCTGCTGGTGCTGATCAACGGCGCCTTCAAGTACTGGATCAACGTGGCCAAGGGGGCGCTCGGCGAGCGCATGCTGCGGCGCCTGCGGTTCCAGCTGTTCGCGCTGATCATGCGCTTCTCGCCGGAGGCCCTGCGGCACACCAAGGCCTCCGAGGTCGCCACCATCATCCGCGACGAGGTCGAGCCGATCGGCGGCTTCATCGGCGACGCCTACATCCTGCCGGCCTTCCTGGGCACCCAGGCCGCCACCGCGATGACGTTCATCCTGCTCCAGAACGTCTGGCTCGGGCTGCTGGCCGCCGGCGTCGTGGGGGTGCAGTTCGTGGTGATCCCGCGCCTGCGGCGCGAGTTGCTGCGCCTCGGGCGCCAGCGCCAGCTCGCCTCGCGCCGCCTCGCCGGCCGGGTCGGCGAGGTGGTGGACGGCATCGCGGCGGTGCATTCCAACGGGGCCGAGGCCTGGGAACGGGCCGAGATCGGCCACCGGCTCGGCGGACTGTTCGACCTGCGCCTGCGCATCTACCGGCGCAAGTTCATGGTCAAGTTCCTGAACAACCTGCTCGCGCAGATGACGCCGTTCCTGTTCTACTGCATCGGCGGCTACTTCGCGCTGAAAGGCCAGCTCAGCATCGGCCAGCTCGTGGCGGTCATCGCCGCCTATCGCGACCTGCCGCCGCCCCTGAAGGAACTGATCGACTGGGACCAGCAGCGCCTCGACGTGCAGGTGAAGTACGAGCAGGTGCTGCAGCAATTCCTGCCCGAGCGGCTGATCGGGCTCGACGCGCCCGGCCGCGACGACACCCTGTGCGGCCGCCTCGCCGCCGAGGGCGTCGGCGTCCAGGAGCCGCACGGGCCGGTGCTGGCCAACGTCTCCCTCAGCCTGCCGCTCCCGGCCGTGATCGGCATCGTCAGCGACGGCGGTCCCGCCGCCTCGACCTTCGCCCGGGTGCTGGCGCGGCGGGTGGTGCCGACCTCGGGGCGGATCACCCTGGAGGACCACGACATCGCGGAATGGTCCGGCGCGGCGCTCACCCGGCGCATCGCCTATGCGGGGGTCGATCCGATCCTGTTTCCGGGCTCGCTGCGCGACAACATCGTGTACGGCCTCAACCGCCGCCCGCCCGAGGGTGTCCAAGCCGATGCCAGGGTGCTCGCCGAGGCCCGCCGCACCGGCAACCCGGTCGAGCCGTTCCCGGCCGACTGGATCGACTACGCCCAGGCCGGGGTCGCGGATGCGGGCGCCCTCGACGCCCTGATCCTCGACTGGCTCACCCGCATCGGCATGGGCGAGGAGGTCTACCGCTTCGGCCTCCTCGGCCAGGTCGATCCGGAGCGCCATCCCGACCTCGCCGCCCGGCTGATCGAGGCCCGGATCGCCTTCCGCGAGCGCCTCGCGGCGGAGGGGCGCGCGCATCTCGTCGAGCCGTTCGATCCTGCCCGCTACAACCACCAGGCGACGGTGGCCGAGAACCTGCTGTTCGGCGTGCCGACCACCACCTCGCTCACCGGCCGGGCGCTGGCCGAGCACCCGGTGGTGCGCCTCGTCCTCGACCGCACCGGCCTCACCGACGACCTCGTCACCATGGGCGAGCGGATCGCCGCCACCATGCTGGAGATCTTCCGCGGGCTGCCGAGCGGGCATCCGCTGTTCGAGCAGTTCTCGTTCCTGGCCGCCGACGAATTGCCGGAATACGAGGCGATCCTCGCCCGCCGCACCGCCACCGAGGCGTCCGCCGAGCGCCATGGCGGCGGCGCGCTCAACCGGATCCGGCGGCGCTGGATCGGGCTCGGCCGCTACGGCTCGGCCGATGCGACCCGGCTGATGGCCCTGCCGCTCGCCTATATTCAGCCCCGCCACCGCCTCGGCCTGATCGACGACGCCTTTCGCGACCGGCTGGTCGAGGCGCGGGCGCAGCTGCGCCAGACCTTCGACGAGGCCGGGATGGGAGGGGTCGACTTCTACGATCCCGACCGGGTCTGCGCCGCGGCCCCCTTGCGCGACAACCTGCTGTTCGGCCGCATCAACCAGTCGGTGGCCGACGCCGTCGAGACCGTCACGGCGACCGGCACCGCCCTGGTCCAGGAGATGCGCCTCGCCCCCGCCATCACCCGGGTCGGGCTCGACCACCAGGTCGGACCGGAGGGCCGCTTCCTCTCGGGCGCCCAGCGTGCGGTGGTGAGCCTGATCCGGGCGCTCGTCCGCCGGCCGGACCTCCTCGTCCTCGACGGCGCCCTGTCGCCGATGGGCGAGAACCGCGCCGGCACGGTGCTGGGCCTGCTGCTGGAGCGGTTCGGCCGCGAGAACAGCCTCGTGGTGGTGCTGCCGAACGACCGCGTCGCCGACCGGTTCGCGCTGGTGCTGCGGGCCGCCGGCACACAGATCCACGGGCCGGAGAAGCCCGCGGGAACCGCAGCGTCCCCCGAAGAGACGTCCGCGGGGGCTGGCGCTGCGGCGCCGGCTGCGGCAGTCTCCGGACGCGCCGAGGACGAGACGGGGCCGGAACCGGCGCGCGTCGAGCAGGATGTGAAGGCATGACGCTTGAGACCGAGGTGCAGTCGCTGCGCCAAGTGCCGATGTTCCGCGAGGTGGATCCGGCCCGCCTGAAGCTGCTCGCCTTCACCAGCGAGCGGGTGCATTTCGCCGACGGCCAGCGCTTCTTCGACCGGGGCGACGCCGCCGACGCGGCCTACCTGATCCTGGAGGGGGAGGCGGCGGTCACCCTGGACGGGCCGCAGGGGCCGATCCGCCTGGCGCTGCTCGGCGCCAACGCCCTCGTCGGCGAGATGGGCATCCTGGCCGACCAGCCGCGCTCCGCCACCGTGACCGCGGTGGTGCCGACGACGGCGTTGCGCATCGACCGGCGGGTCTTCCTCGAGCTCCTGAGCCAGTTCCCGCAGATCGCCATCGCGGTGATGCGCGAGCTCGCCCACCGCCTCGAGATGACCAACCAGCAGCTCGCCCAGACGCGGACCGGCTGACGACCACACCCACGAGGCGTGCCCGCCAAAGAGGCATGCCCGGCCATCGATATCGGGGAAGCGCCATGGATCTCGCCGCAGGCCTGAAGGGCCGCCACGTCCTCGTCACCGGGGCCTCGGGCGGCCTCGGGGAGCATTTCGCCCGGCTCTGCGCGCGGTGCGGCGCCGCCGTCACGGTGGCGGCGCGTCGCAAGGAGAAGCTCGACGCCCTGGTGCGGGACGTGAGCGCCGCCGGCGCTCCGCAAGCCCGGGCCGTCGCCCTCGACGTCGCCGACCCGGATTCGGTGACGGCCGCCTTCGCGGCCCTGCACGCCCTGCCGGACGTGGTGGTCAACAATGCCGGCATCGCCGAGGGCGGCGCGGCGATCGACGTCGACATCGCGACCTTCGACCGGGTGATCGACACCAACCTGCGCGGGGTCTGGGCGGTGTCCACCACCGCGGCCCGGGCCTGGCGCGATACCGGCCGCGGCGGCGTGATCGTCAACGTCGCGTCGATCCTCGGCCTGCGGGTCGCCGGCGGGGTCGCGCCCTACACGGTGTCGAAGGCCGGCGTGGTGCAGATGACCCAGGCGCTGGGGCTCGAATGGGCCCGCTACGGCATCCGGGTCAACGCGCTCGCGCCCGGCTATATCGGCACCGACATCAACCGCGACTTCTTCGAGACGCCGCCCGGCCAGGCGATGCTCAAGCGCATCCCGATGCGCCGGCTCGGCCGCCCCGAGGATCTCGACGGCGCCTTCCTGCTGCTCGCCGGCGACGCCTCCGGCTGGATGACCGGGGCGACGCTCCCGGTCGATGGCGGGCATCTCGTGTCGGGGCTGTGATCCTCAGTTGGTCAGCCGGACCTGCGCGAAGGCATTGAACAGCTTTGCCATCGCATCGCCGATCGAGATGGTGCCTCCGGCCTCCATGTAGAGGTCCTTGCTGGTCGCGCAGGCGGTCAGCTGGGACGGGATGTCGTCGCGGCGCGTGCCGCTGCCGCCGACCTGGCTCGGCTGGCCGAGGGTCGCGTTGTAGCCCCAGTCCCAGGTCATCGCCAGGTAGGGCGTGTAGATCACCCCGACCCAGACCGGCAGCTTGGCGGTGCCGCTCGGAACCTTGAGCGGTGCGCATTGCGCCGGGTCGAACGGCGTGACGTAGGCGCGCTTCGGGGTGTCCCAGGTCCAGGACCGGCCCGGATCCGCGACGCCGTCGGTCGCCAGGATCACCAGCTTCTTCGGGCTGGTGACGCCGTCGCCGCTCGTGCCGACCGCCTTGATGAAGTCCGGCATGACGGTATTGAACAGCGTCGCGCCGTCGCTCTCGCCCGAGGCGCTCGGCGCCTTCGGCAGGTTGGCGGCCACCTGCGACAGGTCGCTGGTCAGGTCGAGCACCTTGGTGAGCGTCGTGCTGAACGAGTAGATCGAGATCCGCATCCGCTTGCTGACCGCGTCCTGCTGGCGCAGTGAACCTACAAAATCGAGGATCCCCTGGTTCATCTCGTCCAGGCGCAGGGTGATGCCGTTCGCCTTGGCCCATTGATAGCTGTCCTTGCCGCTGTTCTTGACGGACGCGCCGTCATGGCAGGCGAAGGCGCAGCCCAGATTGGACTGGAGCGCGTTGATGTCGGCGGTCGTCGCCCCCAGGGCCATCGAGCCGGACACGTCGATCAGCAGGTAGACGTCGATCAGCGGCGACAGGTCGACGCCGGCCTTGACGTTGCCGGAATACTGCATCGCCGCAAGGCCGGTGAGGCCCATGAGCGTCGTCTTGGTCGAGGCCGTGTAGCTCCCCGAGACGGTGGCGCTTCGGCCGGTGAGGGTCACGTCGAATTGCGCCTGCGGCGCATTGGCGGCGATCGCGTCGGACGCGAAGCTGGCGAAGGCCTGCGTGGCGGCGGCTATGCCGACCTGCTTGAGCTCCGTGTCGGTCTTCCCCTTGGCATCCGCCGCCTTCACCGCCTGGGCCGCCGCCAGAACCGCGGCGTCGAGGGCTGCATCCAGGCGCGCCTCGTCCTTGCGGGCGCGGGCGTAGTCGAAGGCGGACCCCGCCAGGGTCACGAGCACGAGGCTCGTCAGGGCCGTCAGGATCGCGACGGCGCCCGCGCGGTCGCGCCGGAAAGCCGAGATCGTCCTCGTCAGGCGGCGCGGGTGAAGCAGGGGAGGATGCATGACGGTCGACCGGTGCGGGGCTTCCGTCATCTCACGACAATAATTTCCCGTCAGTAAAATGCGTGCCAGAATGTTAGGGCCATCTGCCGAAACATGCGGCGCCTCAGCCCGCCGGATAGGTAATGAATTCGAGCAGCGATCCGTCCGGATCCCGGAAATAGACGCTGATGCCGTCGCCGACGGCGCCGTGACGCGGCACCGGGCCCATCTCGACCGGCACGCCGTGGCGCTCGAGATGGACCATCGCCTCCTCGATCGGCCCGTGCCAGCGGAAGCAGAGGTCGCTGTTGCCGGGCATCACCGGCACCCGGGCCCGCGGCTCGCCGATCTGGCCCGGCCCGTGGCAGTTCAGCTGGACGCCGCCGAACCGGTAGGCGTAGCCGCGCCCGACCGGGATGACCTCCGCGCCGAGGATGTCCCGGTAGAAGGCGGTGGAGAGCTCCCAGTCCGAGACGTGGATGACGCAGTGGTCGAGATGGATCGCCGGACGAACGATCGTCTCCGGCACCTCGGCCACGCGTTCGGGCAGGATCTCGGTCTCCGGCATCGTCGGTGTTCCATGAGGGTCGGTGTGAGAAAAATCCGGGTCGCGCGCCGGAGGTTCCGCTCCGGCAAGGCCAGACGTTACTGCGCCAGGGCACCACCGGGCCAAAGGATCATTGGGCCAATCGGACCGGCTCGTCCCCCGGGGTGCCGTTTCCGGCCGGCACCGGGACGCTGGAGGAGGCGTAGCCCGCATGGATGACGAGGATGGCGCTACCGCGCGTCCCGGATCGTGCGCACCACCACCACCGTCCAGGGCGCCCGGCACGACCCCGACGGCGTCGCGCCGGCCTACACGTCAGCCGACCACGTCGTGCTCGATCGCCCCGAAGATCGAATGCCCGCTGACATCCTTCATCTCGACCCGCAGGCGGTCGCCAGCCGCGAGATAGGGCGTGCGGACCCAGCCGCCGGTCAGGGCCTCGGCGGCGCGGGCCTCCGCGAGGCAGGCATAGCCGGCGCCGCCCTCGGCGGTGGGGCGGCCGGGGCCGCCATCGATGCCGCGGTTCGAGACCGGGCCGGCACTGATGAGCGTGCCGGCACCGAGCGGCCGGTGCCGCGCCGCCTCCGCCACCAGGGCGACGAGGCTGCTCCCGAGATCGGCGCCGGCATCGGGGCAGCCGAGGGCCTTGCCGTTGCGGCTGACCAGCAGCGGCCGGTGCAGGCTGCCGTCCCGCCAGGCATCCCCCAGCTCGTCGGGCGTCACGACCACCGGCGCGAGGCTCGCGGCCAGCGCCGGCGCCTCCGCACCGTCGAGGTCGAGCCCGTCCGGACGCAGGCGGTCGTGGCGGATCACCTCCGCCACCAGGGTCACCAGCCGGATGGCCGAGCCGGCCGCCGCCGCATCGGCGCCAGGGGCTAAGTCGCCGGTGATCACCGCGACTCCCGCCGAGAGATCGAGGGAGGCCGCTGGATCGTCGAGATCCAGCGCGTCGCGGGGCCCGAGGAACCCGTCGGAGGCGGCGCTGCGCAGCGCTCCCGCCTCGCCGGCTGGCGCCTCGGCGCCCGCGGCCTGGCGCAGCAGCGCCGGGTAGCCCGGCCAGGCGGCGGCGTGCCGGCGGGCATAGGCGCGCGGCAGGGGGGCGGCGCAATCGTGCTCGTGGAAGCGGAACGAGGGCACCGAGCCGTGCTCGAGTTGCTCGGCCAGGGCGTCGAGGGCGGGGGCGAACCGCTCCCACGCGTCGAGGGCCTGCTGCAGGGTCGGTACCACGATGAAGGCGTCGGTGGCGCGGGTCAGGTCGCGCGAGACCACGACGAGGCGGCCGTCGCGGCCGTGCTTGAGGCTGGCGAGCTTCATTCGGCGTCCCTCCTTGGGCCCGCTCGCGCGGGCTTCCGTGCCTGCCGATGGCAGGCGGGCGGCCCGATTCGTCGGGCACGTTGCCCCATCATGGACCGCCCCGGCCGTGGACGCTACGGCCGGGCGGCAAAACCGCCCGGTGCCGAGACGGCGAGGAGGGCGCCCTTACGTCAGATCGTTCCCGTCAGATCGTTCCATGCACGAGGCCGTGGATGAAGCCGAGCTTGCCGATCACCGGCGGCGCCAGCACGAAGGGGTAGAGGTCGCCCTGGCCCATCGCCCGGTTGACGCTGTTGAGGGCGAAGACGAAGGGCAGCCAGGCCGCAACGATCTGCTCGATGCTCTGCGCCTCGTAAGGATCGAAGTCGATCCGCGCCGCCAGCTCGCCGCCCGCGTCGAGGAGCGGATGGACCTGCATGCCGAAGGCGCTCGCCATCTCCAGCGTGTCGACGATGTGCAGGTAATGCGCCCAGGTCTCGGCGAAGTCCTCCCACGGATGGGTGGTGGCGTAGGCCGAGACGTAGTTCTCCTGCCAGTTGGCCGGCGTGCCCTGCTCGTAGTGGCGCTGGAGCGCCGCGTTGTAATCCTGCGAATCGTCGCCGAACACCGCCCGGCAGGCCTCGAGCCGGCCGGCGTCGCGGACCAGCAGGTCCCAGTAATGGTGCCCGACCTCGTGACGGAAATGCCCGAGCAGGGTGCGGTAGGGCTCGCCCATCTCGCGCCGGCGCTTCTCGCGCTCGGCATCGTCGGCCTCGACCAGCGCGATGGTGATGACGCCGTTGTCGTGGCCGGTCATCACCTTCGGGCCCTGGTTCTCCGGCGGGTCGGCCAGGAAGTGGAAGATCAGCCCGTGCTCGGGATCCTCGGCGCGGGTCTTCAGCGGCAGGTTCCAGCGCAGGAGGCTGTAGAACAGCCGGTGCTTGGCGAATTCCATCTCGCGCCACCTGGCGAGATGTTCGGGGTTCGACACGTCCGGGATGGTGCCGTTGTGGCGGCAGGCGAGGCAGAAGGCGTCGCCCGATCCCGGCGGCACCAGCCAGTTGCAGGCATCATGCACCGCGTTGGCGCAGAACCGGCTCGGCCGGTCGCGGGCGGCGAGCGGGGTCCAGTCGTCAGCCCCGGCGGGCTCCAGCGCCGAGAGCGTCCGCGTCTCGGGCAGGTAGGCGAGGCGATGGCCGCAGCGCTCGCAGGTCCGGTTCTCGAAATACAGGATGTTGCCGCAGGACTGGCACTGGAACAGCTTCATCGGACATCTCCACCGGGCGCGAGCGCCCGCCGCACGGTGCAACGAACGTGCTAGGGGTGCGCGGGTTGCGGTACCCTGCCGAAGGAAGATCCCCCACGGCGTTGCGCGGCGCCAGCGGGACCGCCGCTCCGTCGAGTGGCCCCCTCGGGTCCGGGAAGCGCTCAAGATTCAAGGCCACCCATGCCCCCGGCGCCCTCACAAGCCGGCGCGAAATCCCCTATCACCGGACCGGAAACCCGAACCGGGCCGACAGATGCCCGCGCGAGAGGAGATGCCGATGGCGATGAACGGGGCCGAGAGCCTGGTGCGCACCCTGGTGGCGGGAGGCGTCGAGGTGTGCTTCACCAATCCGGGCACCTCGGAGATGCACTTCGTCGCCGCCCTCGACCGGGTCGAGGGGATGCGGGCGGTCCTGTGCCTGTTCGAGGGCGGCGCCACGGGGGCCGCCGACGGCTATGCCCGCATGGCCGACAAGCCGGCCTCGACGCTGCTCCATCTCGGGCCCGGCCTCGGCAACGGCATCGCCAACCTGCACAATGCGCGCCGCGCCCGCTCTCCCGTCGTCAACATCGTGGGCGAGCACGCCACCTATCACCGCACCTTCGATGCGCCGCTGACCTCCGACATCGAGGGGCTGGCCGGCCCGGTCTCGGCCTGGGTGCGCACGGGACTGAGCGCCAAGGCCGTGGCGGCGGACGGGGCGGATGCGGTCGTCGCCGCCCGCACGGCGCCCGGGGGCGTCGCCACCCTGATCCTGCCCGCCGACACCGCCTGGGAGGAGGGCTCCGGCATCGCGCCCCTGCCGGCGATCCCCGAGCGCCCGCGGGCGAGCGACGAGGCGATCGCCCACGCGGTCGCGGCGCTCCGCAGCGGCGAGCCGGTGCTCTTGCATCTCGGCGACCGGGCGGTGCGCGACGAGGGCCGTCGCATCGCCGCCCGCATCGCGGAGAAGACCGGCGCCAAGCTGCTCGCCATGACGTCGAATGCCCGTATCGACCGCGGCGCCGGCTCGGTGCCGATCGAGCGCCTGCCCTATCCGGTCGATCCGGCCCGCGAGGTGCTGGCACCCTACAAGCACGTGATCCTCATCGGCGCGACGCTCCCGGTGGCGTTCTTCGCCTATCCGGGCAAGCCGAGCGCCCTCGCCCCGCCGACCTGCGACGTCTTCGCCCTCGCGACCCCCGAGCAGGACCAGATCGACGCCCTGGAGCGCCTGGCCGAGGCGGTCGGCGCCCCCGCCGACGCGCCGCTGCCGCCGCTCGCCCGCCCCGACCTGCCGACGGCAGGCCCCCTCGACCAGGACGCGATCGGGCGGGTGCTCGGCGCCCTGATCCCCGAGGGCGCGATCATCTGCGACGAGTCGGTGACGACCGGACGCAACTTCTTTCCCGCCACCCATGCGGCGGCCCCCCATACCTGGCTCCAGCTCACCGGCGGCTCGATCGGGCTCGGCATCCCGATGGCGACCGGCGCCGCGGTGGCCTGCCCGGACCGCAAGGTGATCTCGCTCCAGGCCGATGGCAGCGCGCTCTACACCGCGCAGGCGTTGTGGACCCAGGCGCGCGAGCGCCTCGACGTGGTGACGCTGATCTGGGCGAACCGCTCCTACGCGATCCTGCGCCACGAGCTGACCAATGTCGGCGCCAATCCGGGCCGCAAGGCGATCGACATGCTGACCCTCGACGATCCGCCGATCGACTGGGTGAGCCTCGCGCGGGGCTACGGCGTCGAGGCGCGCCGGGTCGAGACCCTGGCCCAGCTCGTCGATACCCTCACGGGGGCGCTCGCCCGGCGCGGCCCGTTCCTGATTGAAGTCGCTCTAGGGTAGCCGCCGCACCGACGCAGAGTTAGCGCCCCGCCCAGGCCGATCTCTTCAAGAATCCGGCTGACTTTAACCTTTCGGAAGACTCGCGAGGTCTACCGTCGCGAGGATGCGGCGGGCGGATCGGATCGGATGGGCGGGAACGCGAAGAGCGACGGCACCCTGGGGCTGCTGTACCGCTGGCGTGCCGCCCGGGCCACCGCCGGCGGGCTGCCCACCTACGAGGACCTGGTCCTCGGCAATCTCGGCCGCATGGCCAGCCGGGCCGCCCTGGTGGGCGGGCCGCCCGATCACCCCCGCCTGCTCTGGATCGGGGAGGCGTTCGAGGGCTGGCTCGGCCGCGCGGGGGCAGGTCTCGCCATCGACGACCTGCCGGGCGACCTCGCGCATTCCCTGCGCGAGGTCATCGGCGACGCGCTCGCCGCGGCCGAGCCGGTCCGGGCGCCCTGCGCCCGTGTGGCGGGCGGCGTTGCCTACACCACCGGGATGCTCGGCCTGCCTCTCGCGACCCGGGAGAGCGGGCACCTGGTGCTGCTGTGCCTCGCCGGCGAGACCGCGCGGACGAACCTCCTCAGGACCCTGTTCCGCTCGACCCGGCAGGGCATGGTGGCCGCCTCGGCCCTGCGCGACGCGAGCGGTGCGGTGCGGGATTTCCGGATCCTCGCCCTCAACGCTGCCGCGGCCACGATGCTGCGCGCCACCGTCGAGACGGCGCAGTGGCAGCGCCTGACCGTGTTGCTGCCGCATCTGCGGGGCTCGGCCGTGCTGGAGCGCCTGGTGGCCGCCCTCGAGGGCACGACGAGCAGCTTCGAGGGCTCCTATCCGCGGCCCGACGGGAGCGTGCTGCACCTGCGCATCGAGATCGCGGCGATCGGCGAATTGCTCGGCGTCACCCTCACCGATATCGGCGACCTGAAGGCGCGGGAGGCCTCGGCCCGGCTGCTGTTCGAGCACAACCCGGTGCCGATGTGGCTCGCGGGCGAGGACGGTGCGGTGCTGGCGGTGAACGACGCGGCCACCCGCCATTACGGCTTCCCGCGCGAGGACTTCCTGGGGCTCTCGGCCGGCGACCTCGTCGCACCAGAGGCCCCGGAGACCTTCGCCCCGGGCCCCTCCCAGCGCCATCGCCGCCGGGACGGCAGCCTGATCGATGTCGAGGTCTTCTCGGGCCCGATCCCGTTCGAGGGCCTGAGCGCCACCCTGACCGCCTGCGTCGACGTGACCGAGCAGCGCCGGGCCGAGCAGCGCATCGCCCACATGGCCCTTCACGACGCCCTGACCGGGCTGCCGAACCGGGTCCTGTTCCACCGGCGGCTGGCCGAGGCGATGGCGGCGGGCACCCGCCTCGGCCTGCTCTGCCTCGACCTCGATCATTTCAAGCTCGTCAACGACACCCTCGGCCACCCGGCCGGCGACGCGCTGCTGCGCCAGGTCGCCGAGCGCCTGCGCGCCTGCCTCGACGCCGACGGGCTGGTGGCGCGGCTCGGCGGCGACGAGTTCGCGGTCCTCAGGCCTGCCGGGCGGGACGCGGTGCTCGGCCTCGCCGACCGGATCATCGCCGCCCTCGGCCGGCCCTTCGCGCTCGAGGGCCAGGACGTCACGATCGGGGTCAGCATCGGCATCGCGCTCGCGCCCGAGCACGGCGACGACCCCGACGCGCTCCTGCGCAAGGCCGACACGGCCCTCTACGCCGCCAAGGCCGACGGACGGCGCACGCGGCGCCTGTTCGAGCCCGCCATGGACGCGGCGCTGCAGAGCCGCCGCGCCCTCGAGCGCGACCTGCGCGCGGCCATCGCCGCCGAGTCGCTGGAGGTCCATTACCAGCCCCTCGTCGCCACGGGCAGCCTCGCGGTGACGGGGTGCGAGGCGCTCCTGCGCTGGCGCCATCCGGAGCGGGGCTTCGTCTCGCCGGGAGAGTTCATCCCGGTCGCGGAGGAGACCGGGATGATCGCAACCTTGGGCGAATGGGTGCTGCGGCGAGCCTGCCGGGAGGCCGCCGGCTGGCCGGAGGCCGTGCGGGTCGCCGTCAATCTCTCGCCGGCACAGTTCCGCACCCCCGACCTCGTCGGCACCGTGGCGCGGGTGCTCACCGAGTCGGGCCTCGACCCGGCGCGGCTCGAACTCGAGATCACCGAGCAGGTGATGCTGGAGGAGAGCACCGCCAACATCGCGGTGCTGCACCGGCTGCGCGGTCTCGGGCTGCGCATCGCCATCGACGATTTCGGCACCGGCTACGCGTCCCTGAGCTACCTGCGGGCCTTCCCGTTCGACAAGATCAAGATCGACCGCTCGTTCACCGCGGCGCTGGGCCGCGAAGCCACGGCCGGCGCGATCGTGCAGGCGGTGATCGGGCTCGGCGCCAGCCTCGGCATCACCACCTTGGCGGAGGGCGTCGAGACCGCGGCGCAGCTCACCGCCCTGCACCGCAGCGGCTGCGACGAGGTGCAGGGCTTCCTGTTCAGCCGGCCGGTGCCGGCGGAGGAGATCCGGCGACTGGTCGCGGCCTCCACGGTGCCCTGGGTGGCCGCGGCCTGAGGCGCGTGCCTGATTTTCGCCGCCGGGTTTCTCCGGCGTTGCGTCCGGGAGGACACAACCTGTGCGACCCGGAGCGGCTAGGCATGGGACGACACCCCTGCCGAAAGGTCACGCCCGCATGCTCCCGCGCCGTCTCGTCCTCGCCCTCCTCGCCGGGCTGCCGCTCGCGGCCTGCAATGCCCGCGGGCCCGCGAACGTCGCCGCGGTGGATCCGGACGCGGCCTGGTACATCGGCAGCATGCCCGACCAGCCCTACGACGTGCCGCTGGTCGACCGCAGCCGGATGGATCCGAAATACCGGCGCCAGACCGTCGCCTATACGGGCCTGGAGAAGCCCGGCACCGTCGTGGTCGATATCGACGAGCGCTTCCTCTACCTCGTGCAGGAGGGCGGGCAGGCGCTCCGCTACGGCGTCGGCGTCGGCAAGCTCGGCTTCTCGTGGAAGGGCACCGCCACGGTCGGCCGCAAGGGCGTCTGGCCCGACTGGGGGCCGACCGCCAAGATGGTCAGCCTCAACCCCGACCTGCCGCGCCTGCGCAAGGGCGGCCTCGACAACCCGCTGGGTGCCCGCGCCCTCTACCTCTACCAGGGCGGCCGCGACATCCTGTTCCGCATCCACGGCACCAACGAGCCCTGGAGCATCGGCGAGCAGATGTCCTCGGGCTGCGTGCGCATGCTCAACGAGGACGTGGTCGATCTCTACAATCGCGTGCCGGTCGGCACGACCGTGCTGGTGAAGCGGCACGGGAAGTACCGGGCGTAGCCTAGTGGGGGTCGCCAGGCCTCCGGCGACGCGAAGGCGGGCGGTTCGCCGGAACGACGAGGCCCCGGCACCCGCCATGGGCGGGCCCGGGGCCTCCTGTCTCGGATCGCGCGCCGTGGGGCGGCCTCAGGCGCTCGCGCGGGCCTCGCGGCGGCGGGCGCTCTGCTGGAAGAACAAAGCCTGGCTGATCACCGCCGAGACGTTGGCGGGCTGGAACGGCTTGGCGATGAGGAAGGCCGGCTCGGGCCGCTCGCCGGTGAGGAAGCGCTCCGGATAGGCGGTGATGAAGATCACCGGCACCTCGAACGACTTCAGGAGGTCGTTGACCGCGTCGAGGCCCGAGGACCCGTCGGCGAGCTGGATGTCGGCGAGGATCAGGCCGGGGCGCTTGGTCGAGGCGAGCTTGACCGCCTCGGTGCGGGTGCGGGCGACGCCCGTGACGTTGTGGCCGAGGCCCTCCACCAGGGCCTCGAGATCCATGGCGATCAGCGGCTCGTCCTCGATGATGAGGATCTCGGTCGCCATGTCGGCGGCGAGCTCGCGGCCGGCCTCGTCGACGAGGTCGCGGACCTCCGAGACGTCGACGCCCAGGATCGTGGCGGCGTCCTCCTCGGAGAAGCCTTCGAGGCAGGAGAGCAGGAAGGCCTGGCGCGGCAGCGGGGTGATCTGGCCCAGCCGCACTTCGGCCGGCAGGTCATGCTGCGCCTGCTCGGTCTGGCCGTTGACGGAGAGCGAGTTCCAGATCCGGGTGAAGACGCGGAACAGGTCGGCCTTGACGTTGGTGCTGCGCCCGAGAGTCTCGGGCTCGTTCACGAGCGTCTCGAGCGTCGCGGCCACGTAGGCATCGCCGGCCACCTGGCTGCCCGTGAGGGCGCGCGCGTAGCGGCGCAGGTAAGGCAGGTGCTGCACCACGAGTTGTGCTGTCGACATTCATGTCCCCTTGGTGTTGTCGTTCGCGCGTCGGCCCTCACGCCACAACGCCGCAAAGGCGCGTTCGTTCCGGACCGGAGCGGAACTGACTGCGCTGGCGTGCGTTGTCGCCGCAAGCGCGCGACCCGGCATACCGGGCGCCATGGCATCGCCCTGTCCGCGTGTCCAGGACGGGCGAAGGGGAACGGTATGATCGAAGGCAAGGGGATGCAGGGCCCGCGGGCGCCCCGGCAAGAGGACGATCCCGCGGATGACCCTGCCGCCGGGCCCGAGCAGCCCGCCCTCGACCGCAGCGTCCAGGGGCGCATCGGCTCGCACCTGCGTGCGATGTATGACGAGCTGATGCAGCAGCCTATTCCCGACCGATTCGTCGATCTCATCGCCGAGCTCGAGCGCAGCGCGGCCCGGGAGGCACCCGAGGGGCCGCCGACCGAGTCGTGACGGAGGCCGCCTCGCAGTGACGCCGCCCCTCGTGGGAGGGACGGCGCAAAGTCATCGTGAGGACGTCGTCGGCCGACGTCAGAGCGTCGGCGAGCGGCCCCGCATCAGGCCGACCACGGCCGAAATGGCGAACAGCACGACGGCGACGAAGAAAATGAGCTTGGCGGCCTCGACCGCGGTGCCGGCGATGCCGCCGAACCCGAACAGCGCGGCGACCAGGGCCACGACGAGGAAAGTGACAGCCCAACCCAGCATGGCGAGACCCTCTGTTATCTGATTCTCTCGGCCCTCGGCCGATCGTGAGCAGACAACGTCAAGCATGACCTTGGGTTCCGCTTTGTCGCAGGTAGCGCAATCGGGTCGGGCACCCCACATTCCTGATACGGCCGGGGAGCGGCCGGGCGGAACTCCGGTTTCGCGCCACACGTTCTCACCGGCGTCTGGATGGAGGCTTGATGATGATCCGTTCCAATGCCCTGCGTGCCGGCCTCGTGCTGCTCGCCCTGCTGGCGGGTCTTCTCACGGCCTCGCCGATGGTGGTCGCCGGGGTGATCGCGGCGCTCGGTCTCGCGGGTGCTCTCGCGCTCGCCGGTGGGCGGGCCCAGCAGGCGCCGGTCCTCGTTCCGGTGCGGGTGCGCGACCGCCGGCGTCGCTGAGCCGCCCTCCCCTGCCGGTCCCTCACGGGACCGGGTGCCGGTCCCTCACGGGACCGGGTGCCGGTCCCTCACGGGACCGGGTGCCGGTCCCTCACGGGACCGGGTGCCGGTCCCTCACGGGACCGGACCAAGGAGAGCCATACCAAAGGGGGCGGGACCGCGACGGTCCGCTTCCTCGCCTTCCGCTCCGCCATCCGGCGGAGCGTTCCACGCTCACCATCGATATCAGGGCGATCGCCCGTCAGCGCTGGCGCTGCATCTCGCGCTCGCGATGCCGCAGGCGCAGCAACAGGTCGACCTGATCGAGGGGGATGGGTTGGCCGTCCACCGTGCGTTCGTAGAGCGATCGCAACGTCCGCCCGAGCCGATGCTGCGCTTCGACGCAGATGGCCGGCAGGACCGGATCCTGGACGGTCTCCCGGGACGCACTCACTTCCTGCTTCATGGGACCACCGGCCCTGTGCCATTGCACGAATCCGAGGGAAGGCTGACCCGTGCCGAGATGAAGCAGTCTCCCCGGGCATGGTAAACAAACCGTTAAAATTTGTTCTTTGTTCACCATGTCGGCGGCGCTGATGGACGCCTCGCGAATCACCCCGAGAGCTTAACCGTACAGTAATACCGCCGCGCTTTCGAACTGGCTCGTTCGAAGGCGCTGGCTAAGCCCGAACGGGCGCTGGCGCCGATGCGCCGGACGCCTTCGCATCGACACGTCGATGCGAAGGCGCGATGGCATGATGTCTGTCGGGAGGCGTGACGCCTTCGGACGGAGCCGCGCGTCAGGCCGACGCTGCCTGGAGCAGCCGGGCCGCGGCGGCGCGGGCCTCCTCGGTCACCGTCGCGCCGGCCAGCATGCGGGCGATCTCCTCCTGGCGCGGCATCGCCGCGAGAGGCTTGACCCGCGTGGCGACCCGGTCGGACCCCTTCACCGCTTCCTTGGCGATCAGGAAATGCGTCGAGGCGCGGGCGGCGACCTGCGGCGCATGGGTCACCGCGACGGTCTGGACCCGGGCCGAGAGCCGGGCGAGGCGGGCGCCGATCGCGTCCGCCACCGCGCCGCCGACACCGGTATCGATCTCGTCGAAGATCAGCGTCGGGGCCGACCCCTTGTCGGCCAGCACGACCTTGAGGGCGAGCATGAACCGCGACAGCTCGCCGCCCGACGCCACCTTCATCATCGGGCCGGGCCGGGTGCCCGGGTTGGTCTGGGCCCAGAACTCGACCCGGTCGAGGCCGGCCGGATCACGAGCCTCCGGATCGGTGGCGATCTCGGTGATGAAGCGGGCGCGCTCCAGCTTCAGCGGCGGCAACTCGGCCTGCACTGCCTTGTCGAGGGCGGCCGCCGCCTTGCGCCGTCCCTTGCTCAAGGCGCCCGCCTTCTCGAGATAGGCCGCGTCGGCGCTGGCGAGATCGGCCTCCAGCCTGCCGAGAGCCTCCTCGCCGGCATCGATCACCGCCACGTCGCCTTCGTAGCGCTCGCGCAAGGCCGCGAGGTCGTCGACCGCGACATTGTACTTTCGTGCCGCGGCGCGCAGGCCGAACAGGCGCTCCTCGACCCGCTCCAGCTCGCGCGGATCGAACTCCGCCGCCTGCAGGGCGTCCTCCAGGCTGGTGCGGGCCTCGTCGAGGGCGACGAGGGCGTTGTCGAGGGCATTGATGCTGGGCTCGACGAGGCCCGGCGCCTGGGCCGCCCGCCGTTCGAGCTTGCGGAGCGCCGCCGAGAGATGGGCTGTGGGCGAGCCCTGGCCGGCAACGGCGTCGAGGGCCTCGTTGAGTTCGCGGGCGACCTTCTCGCCCTGCTGCATCATGGTGCGGCGCTCGGCGAGCTCGGTCTCCTCACCGGCCTTCGGATCGAGGGCGGCCAGCTCCTCGACGGCATGGCGCAGGAAATCGACCTCCTTGCGGGCGGCCTCGACCCGGGCGCGATGCTCGTTGAGGGCGTTGCGGGCCTGGCGCACCCGGCGCGCACTGTCCGCCACTGCGGCCTGACGGCTTCCCAGACCCCCGAAGGCGTCGAGGATCGCCCGGTGCGTGGTGGAATCCGAGAGCGCCCGGTCGTCGTGCTGGCCGTGGATCTCGACGAGGGCCGCCCCGATGGCGCGCAGGACCTGCACGCCGACCGGCTGGTCGTTGACGAAGGCGCGGGTGCGGCCGTCCGCGACCTGGACCCGGCGCAGGATCAGGTCGCCCTCGGTGTCGATCTCGGCGGCGGCCGCGAGCGCCCGGGCCGGATGATCGGCGGGCACGTCGAACACCGCCGTGACCTGGCCTTGCGCCTCGCCCTGGCGCACCAGGCGCCCGTCGCCGCGCCCGCCCAGCGCCAGGGTGAAGGCATCGAGGAGGATCGACTTGCCGGCGCCGGTCTCCCCGGTCAGGACGCTCAGGCCTTCGCGAAAGTTCAGCTCGAGCTTATCGATCAGGACGATGTCGCGGATCGCGAGCTGAACCAGCATGCCACCCTTGCCGGGACGTGGAGGAGGAGATCGGGCGGGTATCTACAGCCGAACGGGCCGCGGCGCGAGTGCGCGCCACGGCCGCATGCCTGTGCTTTGATCCGCGAGGCTCTTACTGCGCCTCGGCGGTGCGCGTGTCCATCCCGATCACGCCGCGGAACGCCTTGCTGATCCAGGACGCCTTCTCCTCGCGGGGCTGGAGGCCGCCGCTCTGGAGCAGGTTGTAAGCGTCCTTGTACCAGGGCGAATCGGGGAAGTTGTGGCCGAGCACCGCCGCGGCGGTCTGCGCCTCGCCGGTGATGCCGAGAGCCATGTAGGCCTCGGCCAGGCGCTCCAGCGCCTCCTCGACGTGGCGGGTGGTCTGGTACTTGCTCACCACGTCGCGGAAGCGGTTGATCGCCGCCGGGAAGTTGCGCCGCTCGAGGTAGTAGCGGCCGATCTCCATCTCCTTGCCGGCGAGCTGGTCGCGGGTGATCTGGATCTTGGCCTTCGCGTCGGCGGCGTATTCCGAGGTCGGGTACTTCTGCACCAGCTCGGTGAGCGCCACGAGCGCCTTCTCGGAACGATCCTGGTCGCGGGTCACGTCCGGGATCTGCTTGTAGTGCGACATCGCCAGCAGGTACTGGGCGTAGGCCGCATCCTTCGAGCCCGGATGGCGCTGCAGGTAGCGCTTCGACGCGGTGATCGCGTCCTCGTAGCGGCCGCCTTCGTAGTTCGAGTAGGCGGTCATCAGCACCGCCTTCCGCGACCAGTCCGAATAGGCGTACTGCTTGTCGAGGTCTTCGAACTTCTTCGTCGCGCCCTCGTAGTCGCGGTCCTCGAGCTTGCCGAGGCCCTGGCTGTAGAGCTTGTCGGCCGGAACGTCGGGAACGATCTCGGTCTTGTACTTCTCGTTCGCGAACGGATTGATGGAGTCGATCGCGTCGCAACCGGCGAGCCCCAGGCCGCACGCCGCGACCAGCATGGTCCGCAGAACGGTCACCTTCGCGTCGCGAAGCGGGTGGGCGAACGGCATTCGGGTTCTTCCCCAAGCAGGCGGCCTTGCATGGCCGCTGATCCACGAGCCCCTTAGCCCAGGCCGGCGCGCCGCGCCAAGCCCGTGACGGCCACTGCACAGGGCAGGCGGCCATCGGTCAGGAACCTCTTAACCCTGCGGGGCGAATGGGGCGCCAAGACGGCGCGAGGCGGTGGAGGTTCCGTCCGTCGCCATGACGCGGCGACGAAATCATCCGCATGTGGCCCTGCTGCAACGCGCGGGCCGGGCGGTCGCTCAGAGCTCGGGCGCGTAGACCGCGGCGCCGAGGCCGACGCCGAACTCGGCGAAGACCGGCTCGCGCCGGGACGCAGCCCCCTCGACGATGGCGTAGTTGGCCCGGTCGGCGAAGAGCTCGCCCAGGACCGCGCAGTTCAGGCCGTGGCCGCCGCAGAAGGACTGGTAGGCGCCGAGGATCGGCAGGCCGGCGAGCGCCAGGTCGCCGACGGCGTCGAGGATCTTGTGGCGGACGAACTCGTCCGGGTAGCGCAGGCCTTCCGGGTTGACCACGCCGCCATCGCCGACCGCGACGGTGTTCTCGAGCGAGGCGCCGAGGGCGAAGCCGGCCTTCCAGTAGCGCTCGACGTCGCGCATCATCCCGAAGGTCCGGGCGCGGGCGATCTCGCGGCGATAGGCGGCGGGGGTGAGGGTCAGCGCCTTGCGGCTGCGGCCGATCACCGGGCTCTCGAAGTCGATCTCGACGTCGAGGTGGAAGCCGCGCTCGAACGGGCGCAGCTCGGAATAGGCGCGGCCCTTCTCGGTCCGGACGGTCTTGAGCACCTTGATGAAGCGGCGGGGGGTGCCGCAGGACGTGGTGCCGACCGCCTCGATCGCCGCCACGAAGGGGGCGGCGCTGCCGTCGAGGATCGGCATCTCGGGCCCGTCGATCTCGACGAGGCAGTTGTCGATGCCGAGCCCGTAGAGGGCGGACATCAGGTGCTCGATGGTGGCGACGGCGCCGGTCTCGCGGCTGCCGATGACGGTGCAGAGCTCGGTGGCGCTGACCTGGGCGTATTGCGCCTGGATCAGGCGGTCGCGGCCGCCGGGGAGGCCGGTGCGCAGGAAGGCGATGCCGTGATGCGCCTCCGCGGGATGGAGCGTGATCGAGACGGGGTTCCCGGAGTGGACGCCGAGGCCCGAAAGGCTCGCGGCGGAGCGTAGGGTCGTTTGCTGACTTGTTCTCATTACCTCAGCCCTCGGCCGCGACTCACCAGCGTGTCCTGTTTCCAGGCCCACGTTCGAGGCGATCCGTCCGTTGCTTGAAGCCCCTGTGGGTGTCAGTGCCGGCGGTCCTGCGCGGCCTTCGCCCTTGTGCGTAGGACACCTATAGTCGCGCTCCGAAGCACGGCCAAATCACGGATTCTTACGCTCTGTAACAGCCCGGCGGGTCCGCTACGGTCCCAAAAAGCCGTTTTGGATCAAAAACTTGAACAACGCGTAAACCCCGAGGCCGGGCGGCCTCGGGGTGTGTCTTTTGGGCTGCACCGGTGCCCTCCGTGGCGGGATCGTGGCGTCCGCCGCGGGCCCCGGGGCTTCGCCCTTCGGCGGAGCCCCGGCCGGCCGGTCCCCTCGGTCCGCCGGTCAGTTGGCCTGACGGCGCAGGAAGGCCGGGATCTCGAGCTGATCGTCATCCATCATGCGGGCGCCGGCCGGCACCGAGCGGCCCTGCGGGTCGAGGTTGCCCTGCGCCGGACGGTACCCCTGGGGCTGGGTCGGGTAGCCGCCCTGCGGCGCGTAGGCCTGCTGCGGGGCGGGCTGGCGCGCCGCCGGGGCGGCGTGCTGCTGCACCGGAGCCTGATGGAGCGGGGCTTGCGGCATCGGCCGCGGCGCCGGCTGCGGCGCATGAGCCGCCGGAGCATGATGGGCCGCCTGCGCCGGAGCCTGGGCCGGGTGGCCGGCCTCGTCCTCGCGCCGGCCGCCGAAGCCGACGGTGGCGAGGCGGCGCAGCAGCGAGGTGCGCTTGGCATCCGGGGTCACCTGCTGCACCGGCTCCTCGCCGCGGCTGGCCCGGATCTGGTTCTGGGCCGGCATCGGCAGGTCCTGGACCCGGGGCATGCGCGGCGCGCGCACCACCGCCGGGGACGGCGGGATGAACGGGCCGGAGGCCATCGGCATCTGCGGCTCGAGAGCCGGCGCCGGGGCCGGCTCGTAGACCGGGGCGGGACGCGGCTGGGCCGGTGTGATCTGCACCTCGTCGCGCATCAGGCTGGCGGCCTGGTGGGCGGAGGGCAGCTCCATCCGGACGGTCTCGGGCGCAGGGATCTGGGCATGCATCGGGGCATGCGCCACCGGATCCGGCGCCGGGGCCCGCGCTACCGGGGCCTCGGCGGGACGAAAGGAGGCGGTGGAGGGGGGCGCCGACGGGGTGGCGGCCCGGGCCCGGGCCTCGGCGCGCAGGCGCTCGGCGACCTCGGCGATGCGCTGCTCGGTCTGGGCGATCTCCGGCGAGCCGATCGCGTTGGCGTTGATCAGGGCCGGCTCGATGCCGGTGGCGACCACCGAGACCCGGATGATGCCGTCGAGGCTCTCGTCGAAGGTGGCGCCCAGGATGATGTTGGCGTCGGAATCGACCTCCTCGCGGATGCGGGTGGCCGCCTCGTCGAGCTCGTAGAGGGTCAGGTCGTTGCCGCCGGTGATCGAGATCAGCAGGCCGCGGGCGCCCTTCATCGAGACGTCGTCGAGGAGCGGGTTGGCGATCGCGGCCTCGGCGGCGCGGTTGGCGCGCTTCTCGCCCGACGCCTCGCCGGTGCCCATCATCGCCTTGCCCATGCCGCGCATGATCGCCCGCACGTCGGCGAAGTCGAGGTTGATGAGACCCTCCTTCACCATCAGGTCGGTGATGCAGGCGACGCCCGAATAGAGCACCTGGTCGGCCATCGCGAAGGCGTCCGCGAAGGTGGTCTTCTCGTTGGCGACCCGGAACAGGTTCTGGTTCGGGATCACGATCAGGGTGTCGACGGCCTGCTGAAGCTCGTTGATGCCGGATTCAGCGGTGCGCATGCGGCGCACGCCCTCGAACTGGAACGGCTTGGTGACCACGCCGACCGTCAGGATGCCCATGTCGCGGGCGGTGCGGGCGATGACCGGGGCCGCGCCGGTGCCGGTGCCGCCGCCCATGCCGGCGGTGATGAAGCACATATGGGCGCCCGAGAGCTGGTCGCGGATCTCGTCGATCACCTCCTCGGCGGCGGCGCGGCCGACATCCGGCTGCGAGCCGGCGCCGAGGCCCTGCGTCACCCCGATGCCCATCTGGATCACGCGCTCGGCCTTCGAGGAGGTCAGCGCCTGGGCATCGGTGTTGGCGACCACGAACTCGCAGCCGAGGAGCCCCGACTCGATCATGTTGTTGACGGCGTTGCCGCCGGCGCCGCCGACGCCGAACACGGTGATGCGGGGCTTCAGTTCGCGGATGTCCGGAGCTTGCAGGGAGATGGCCATGATGCGCGAGCCTCTGATGATCGTTACGTTTCTGGTGGCGCTTGAGCGGCGCCGTTTGCCGTCCCGCCCGCCGGCACGGCCCGTTTCCGGGGCCCGCGCCGGGAGGCGATCCCGTTAGAAGCTCTCCCGGATCCAGCGTCCGACCTTGGAGAGGTAGGTGTCCGAGCCGAGGCCGACGCTGCCGGACTGGCCGCGCGGCTCGAAATGCTCGACATGCGAGACCTGCGGGTAGACCAGGAGGCCGACGGCGGCCGAGAAGGCCGGTCCCTTGGCGGCCTCGGGCAGCCCCTTGATGCCGAGGGGCCGGCCGATCCGGACCTGCCCCTGCAGGATGCGGCGGGCGACCTCCGGCAGCCCGACGAGCTGGCTGGCGCCGCCGGTCAGCACCACCCGGCGCCCGGCCTGGGCGGCGAAGCCGGCATTGCGCAGGCGGTCGCGCACCAGTTCCAGCACCTCCTCCACCCGCGGACGGATGATCCGCACGAGGTGCGATTTCGGGATGTGGTGCGGCAGGTCGCGCTCGTCCTCGTCGACGCCGTGGACCGCGATCATGTCGCGCTCGTCCGACGCCGTCGCCATGGCGGCGCCGTAGAGGGTCTTGAGCCGCTCGGCCGCCGCCACCCGGGTCGAGAGCCCGCGGGCGATGTCCATGGTGACGTGGTGGCCGCCCACCGCGAGCGCATCGACATGGACGAGGTGGCCGCCGGAGAAGACCCCGACGCTCGTCGTGCCGCCGCCCATGTCGACCACGGCCACGCCCATCTCGGCCTCGTCGTCGACGAGGGCCGAGAGGCCCGAGGCGTAGGGGGTGGCGATCACCGCCTCGACCCGCAGGTGGGTGTTCTCCACCGCCAGCATCAGGTTGCGGGCGGCGGCGATCTCGGCCGTCACGACGTGCAGGTCGACGCCGAGGCGCTCGCCGAGCATCCCCGACGGGTCGACCACCGCGCTCTGCTGGTCGAGGGAGTAGCCGGTCGGCAGGGCGTGCAGCACCGCCCGGCCGGGGCTGATGCTGTGGGTGCTCGCCGCCTCCAGCACCCGCTGCACGTCGGAGCCGGTCACGGCGCCGGTGCGCACCGGGACCTTGGCGTCGAAATGCTGCGAGCCGAGCCGCCCGCCCGACAGGCTGACGATGACCGACTGCACCTCGACCCGGGCCATGCGCTCGGCCGCGTGGACCGCCTGGCGGATCGCGGTCTCGGCCGCCTCGAGATCGACCACGGCGCCGCCCTTGAGGCCGAGGGAGCGCTGGTGGCCGATGCCGATGATGCGGGCGAGGTGGGTGCGGCCGCGCAGGGTCGCCAGCGTCTCGACCGGCTGCAGCTCGGCGACGAGGCAGACGATCTTGCTGGTGCCGATGTCGAGCACCGACAGGGTCGCGCTGCGGCGCGCCGAGAGCGGCTTTAAGCGCGGCGTGAGACCGTGCTGGAGGAGACTCATGACGCGATGCTCACGGGCAAGGAAAGGGAATTGAGAGGGCTGCCGGAACCGGCAAGGGTGGCTCCGGCAAGAGTGGATCCGGGAAGACCGGCGGGCGTCACGTCTCGCGCGCGGGTCATGTCTCGGTTCCCTTCGGTTTCTTCTGCTTCTTCTGGGCCTCCAGGCGCGCCGCCGCGCCCTCTTCGGTCAGCCGCACCACCACCCGGTCGGGCAGCCGCAGGTCGACCGCGATGATGTCCTTCTCGAGCAGGCTCGACTCGGCCTCGAGCTTGACGAGGCGGGCCACCGCGTCGCGGGCGCCGGCCTCGGGCAGGCGGACGTCGATGCCGTCGAGCTTGAGGGTCCAGCGCCTCCCTGAGACCAGGGTGCCGGCCCGGATCCGCTCCTTGAGCGGGCCCGCCGCCTCGAGGAGCGCGAGGTACTCCTTGGTGCGCAGGTTCGCCTCGTCGCCCACCACCAGCGGCAGGTCGGCGAAGCGGCCGTCGCGCATCTGGTCGATCACCGTGCCGTCGGCGGCGATGACGGCGATCTCGCCGTTGCGCTGCCACAGGGCGCTCGGCTCGCGCTCGGTCAGCGTGACCAGGAGCTCGCGCGGATAGATCTTGCGCACCGAGACCGCGCCGATCAGCGGCACGGTGGACAGGCGGTCGCGCACGTCGACCACGCTGAGGAAGGGCAGCGAGTTGCGCTGGTCGATGCCGGCGGCCTTCAGGATCTCGGCCGAGCGCAGCTGCACCAGGCCGGTGATCGTGACCTTGTCGAGGCCGAAGCCGAGGGCCCGCGCGGCCATGTCGGCCGGGGTGCCGTAGCGGGCCGAGACCTCGGCGTAGCCGCCGCCGGAGACGAAGCCGGCCACCGCGACGAGGCCGAAGAACCCGAAGGCCAGGCCCATCCCGAGATGGCGCGGCATCCGCCGCTCGATCGGCACCGCCACCGACGGGCGGCGCGGGCGCAGGAACCGCGGCAGGACGCGGGCGAAACGCGACTCGCGCGAGGGACCGCCCCGGGCCGGCGCCGCCCCGGGGGCGGGCATGCCGGCCTCCGCGCCGGCATAGCCGGCGGCGGTCAGCGGCTCAGGGAAGCGTCCACCACCATCCATGGGGCGAGTTCACCGAAAACGATACCCGGCACGGGCTGCGATCTCCGGCGCAGGGCTGTCCTGGGTGGTCCGGGGCTCGCGTACCGGCCTGCCGCACCACGGGCATGCCGGTCGCCAGGGCCGGCATGTCGTCGTCGCGAGAGGTCGGCACGGCTCACGCCCGGCATCCAAGTGCTTGATGCGCCGTTAACGCCAACTCTCGAACTCGCTGGTAAATATCCGGTAAAGTTTTCGCTCCCCGCACAAGGATCGCGCACCCCCGGCGGACCCCGTCGCCGAGGCGCCACGCCACGGAAGGAGGCCGGATCCGGATCGCCCAGCCGGTCGGACCCGGGCCGGAAAGTGACGTCTCTTCAAGAGCTTGCATGCCGCTCCGCGGAGCCGGGCCCCGGCTGGGGCCGGCTCCGAAGGAGCGTGGAGCGCCCCGGGACGGCACCGGACCGGGACGGCCCGCATGGTTACCGTCCGGGCCTCGCGGCGGGGTTCGCCCGGGTGATTCGCGAATCAGCGCGTGGCGACGCCGATGCGCTTGATCTCCCAGTGCAGGTCGATGCCGGAGGTCTCGCGCACCCGCGCCCGCACCTCCTCGCCCAGGCCCTCGATCTCGGCGGCGGTGGCGCCGCCGCGGTTGATCAGGAAGTTGCAGTGCATCTCCGACACCTGCGCGCCGCCGCGGGTCAGGCCCCGGCACCCGGCGGCGTCGACGAGCTGCCAGGCCTTGCCCCCTTCGGGGTTCTTGAAGGTCGAGCCGCCGGTGCGCTCGCGGATCGGCTGCGCCGCCTCCCGGGCCGCAGTGACCCTTTCCATCTCGGCCTCGATCGACGCCCGGTCGCCGGGCCGGCCGCGATAGGTCGCCTGAGTGAAGATCAGGTCGGCGGGCGCCGAGCAGTGGCGGTAGGCAAAGCCCATGTCGGAATGGGTCAGCACGCGCAGGGCGCCCGAGCGGTCGACGGCGCGCGCCTCGACCAGCACGTCGGTGGTCTCGCCGCCATGCGCGCCGGCATTCATCCGGAGCGCCCCGCCGACCGAGCCCGGGATGCCGCGGTAGAAGGCGAGGCCGTCGAGCCCGGCCTCCGCCGCGGCGCGGGCGAGCTTCATGTCGGGCACGGCCGTGCCGGCCCGGATCGCCTCGCCCTCGATCGTGACCGACCCGAAGGCCTTGCCGCCGAGGCGGATGACGAGGCCCGGCACGCCGCCGTCGCGCACGATCAGGTTCGAGCCGAGCCCGATCACCGTCACGGGCACCTCAGGCGGCAGGGCGGCCAGCGCCGCGGCGAGGTCCTCCTCGTCGGCGGGCGTGAACAGCACGTCGGCCGGCCCCCCGACCCGGAACCAGGTCAGGTCGGCGAGCGGATGGTCGGGCAGGAGGCGGCCGCGCAAGGCGGCGGGCTCCAGGGCGGCGAGGATGGCGGCGGAGGTCATGGTTCGGTTCCGGCTCGACGCGCGGGGGCGGAGCACTCTAGAGTTGACGCAAGGGCGATGGAGGCCGGCGCGGATGGCCGGGACGGTCGTCTACACCCGAAAGGCGGCGCGGGCGCTCGCCCGGATGCCGGCCGATACCGAGGCGCTGATCCGCGCGAAGCTCGATCAGCTCGCCCGGGATCCGGCGTCGCTCGCCAACACCATCCGGCCGATGAAGGGGATACCGGGCTACCGGCTGCGGACCGGCGATCGGCGCGCCCTCCTCACGAGCGAGGGCGCGCCGATCATTGTGCACGATGTCGGGCCGCGTGGCTCGATCTACGACTAAGCAGACTCGCGTTGGCGGGCCGACGCTTCGTCCGCTTAGGTTCTTGTTTTGTCGCAGATTTTCGTCGCAAAACCGGCAACCACTTTTGCGAAATCTGCTTAGGATCCGGAGCATGACCATCGTCCGCACCAGGACGCCCGCCGGCGAGGCGACCGTGATCCTGCCGGAGGCGGAGTTCGAGCGGCAGCGCGACCTCGCCGAGGAGGCCGCGGATGCCCGCACCCTCGTGGCCGCCCTCGCGCGGCTGCAGGCCGGCGAGGAGGAGCTTCTGGGCGGGGACGACCTCGACGCGTTGCGCGCCGCGCCGACCCCCCTCGCCTTCTGGCGCGGCAAGCGGGGTTTGAGCGCGGCGCAGCTCGCCCGGCACGCGGGCGTGCCGGAGGAGCGCTTGGGCGCGGTCGAGCGCGGCGAGAGCATCGGCGACGTCCAGCTCTACCGGCGGCTCGCCCGGGCGCTCGGGGTCGAGATCGAGGATCTCGTCCCGGAGCCCTGACGGCGCCTCACGCCGCCTTCTCGCCGCCCGAGGCGAGTTCGCCCGGGAGCGCGTAGGCCCATTGGGTGATGTTGCCGGCCCCCAGACACACCACGTAGTCGCCCGGCCCCGCGAGCCCGCCGACGATGCCGGCCAGGTCCTCGGTGCGCTCGAGCGCGATGGCGTTGCGGTGGCCGCGGGAGGTCAGGCCCGCCACCAGGGCGTCGCGGTCGATGCCCTCGATCGGCGCCTCGCCGGCGGCGTAGACGGGGGCGACGATCACCGTGTCGGCGTCGTTGAAGCAGGTGCAGAAATCGTCGAACAGCGAGGCGAGGCGCGAGTAGCGGTGGGGCTGCACCACCGCGATCACGCAGCCGTCGGTCGAGGCGCGGGCGGCCTTGAGAACCGCCCGGATCTCGACCGGGTGGTGGCCGTAATCGTCGAAGATCTGCACGCCGTTCCACTCGCCGGTGCGGGTGAAGCGCCGCTTGACGCCGCCGAAATTCGCCAGCGCCTTACGGATCGCCTCCGGCGACACGCCGAGTTCGTGGGCGACCGCCAAGGCCGCGGTGGCGTTGAGCGCGTTGTGCTTGCCCGGCATCGGCAGGACGAGTTCTTCCATCTCCATCCGGAAGCCGGGGCGGCGGTCGCGGATCATCACCCGGAACCGGCTCTGGCCGCCCTTCAGGTCGACGTCGATCAGGCGCACGTCGGCCTGCGGGTTCTCGCCATAGGTGACGATGCGGCGGTCCTCGATGCGCCCGACGAGGTCCTGCACCGTCGGGTGGTCGATGCACATCACCGCGAAGCCGTAGAACGGGATGTTGTAGATGAAGGCGCGGAAGGCGTCCTTGATCGCGTCGAACGAGCCGAAATGATCGAGATGCTCGGGGTCGATGTTGGTGACGATGGCGATGTCGGCCGGCAGCTTCAGGAAGGTGCCGTCGGATTCGTCGGCCTCCACCACCATCCAGTCGCCTTCGCCCATGCGGGCATTGGTGCCGTAGGCGTTGATGATGCCGCCGTTGATGACCGTCGGGTCGAGGCCGCCGGCATCGAGCAGGGTGGCGACGAGCGAGGTCGTGGTGGTCTTGCCGTGGGTGCCGGCGACCGCGACGCAGGACTTGAAGCGCATCAGCTCGGCCAGCATCTCGGCCCGGCGCACCACCGGCAGGCGGCGCTCGCGGGCGGAGACCAGCTCCGGGTTGTCGCGGCGGATCGCGGTCGAGACCACCACCAGGGCGGCCTCGGCCAGGTTCTCGGCCCGGTGGCCCACGAAGGTGCGGATGCCCTTCTCGGCGAGGCGACGGACATTGGCGTTGTCGGACGCGTCCGAGCCCTGCACCGTGTAGCCGAGATTGTGCATCACCTCGGCGATGCCGGACATGCCGATGCCGCCGATGCCGATGAAGTGGATGGGTCCGAGCTTGTTCGGCAGCTTCATGGAGTCGGGGTCCTCAAAGTCTTCTTGTTCACGAGAGCATTTTCCGACGAAGCGGAGACCGGCTCGTCGCAGAAAATGCGGCACAATCAAAAACCCAGAGCCTCACCCGATCGCGCGGCGATCGGGTGAGGCTCTGGACGGCCGCTAGCGGGCCGCGATGGCGGTCTCGACCACCAGGGCGGCGAGGCGCTCGGCGGCATCGGGCAGGCCGGCCCCCTTGGCGGCGGCGGCTGCCTTGGCGAGCCGGTCGGGATCGCCGAGCAGCGCGCCGAGATCGGCGGCCAGCCGCTCAGGGGTGAAGTCCGTTTGTGGTCTGGGAAAGGCGGCGCCGATCCGGCCCAGCACCGCGGCGTTCGCCGCCTGGTCCTGGTCGAGGGCGCCGGGCAGCGGCACCAGGATCGACGGGCGCCCGATCACCGCCAGCTCCGCTACCGTCGAGGCGCCGGAACGTGCCACGACGAGGTGGGACGAGGCCATCTTGGCCGGCAGGTCCTTGAAGAACGGCGCCACCGTGAAGGCGGCGAGGCCCGCGCCCTCGTAGAGCGTCTGCACCCGGGCGAGGTCCTCGGCCCGAGCCTGCTGGATCACCGTGAGGCGGGCGCGCAAGGGCTCGGGCAGCCGGACGACGGCCTCGGGCACCACGTCGCTCATCACCCGGGCGCCCTGGCTGCCGCCGAAGGCGAGGAGCTGGAGCGGGGCGTCGGGGCCGACGCCGGGGTACGGCATCTCGGCCGCCGCCAGCACCGCCGGGCGCACGGGGTTGCCGGTATGGACGCGCCGCGCCGTGGCCTTGGCGGGCACGCCCCGCACCTCGGGGAACCCCGTGGCGATGACGGTCGCGCCGCGGGCCAGGAAGCCGTTGGCGCGGCCCATCACGGCGTTCTGCTCGTGCAGCAGGGTCGGCACCCGCAGCATCTGGGCGGCGAGCAGCGGCGGCACGGTGGGGTAGCCGCCAAAACCCACCACGACCGCCGGGTTGAGGCGGCGCACCTCGCGCAGAGCCGCCGCGAAGCCGCGCCCGAGGGTCGCGAAGGCGGCGAGGCGGCGCAAGGGGGAGCGTCCGCTCGACGGGGTCGCGGAGGGCACCGCCACGATCTCCGAGGCCGGGAACTCGCCGGAGAGCGCCGCGACCCGGCTGTCGGTGGCGAGCACGACCCGGATGCCGCGCTCGCGCAGGCGCAGGGCCAGGGCCTCGGCCGGGAACAGGTGGCCGCCGGTGCCGCCGGCGGCGAGCAGGACGCGGGGCTGGGCGACGGTCATCGGGCGGCCGGTGTGCGGGGGCTAAGCATGAGGTCTCCGGTCAAGGATCGGCGTCGAGGGGCCCCCGTGTGTCACGGCGGGCCCTCGCGGTCACCCCTCGGGGTGCTTCAGCGCGCCGAGCCCTCGTCGCGGGAGAGGAGCGTCGTGCGCGGCCGGCGCCGGGTGAGGGCGACGAGGAAGCCCATCCCGAGGGCGAGCGAGATCAGCGACGAGCCGCCATAGGAGATGAACGGCAGGGTCATGCCCTTGGCCGGCATCATCCGGGTGTTCACCGCCATGTTGATGCAGGCCTGAAGGCCGAACAGGGCGGTCAGCCCCGTGATGGCCAGGCGGCAGAAGATGTCGTCGCTGCGCCGCGCCAGCATCAGGCCGCGCATCACGATGAAGGCGAACAGGAGCACGATGCCGATGCAGACGATGACGCCGAATTCCTCGCCCGCCACCGAGAAGATGAAGTCGGTATGGGCGTCGGGCAGGTGACGCTTGGCGACGCCCTCGCCCGGGCCGGTGCCGAACCAGCCGCCGGAATTGAACGATTCCTGCGACCAGAAGGTCTGGAAGTTGTCACCCGAATCCTTGTCCATGAAGCGGGTGATGCGGGCCCGCACGTGGGGCAGGAACTGGTAGGCCGCCGCCACGCCGATGAGGCCGGCCCCGCCGAGCCCGCCGACCCAGAACCAGTGCAGCCCGGCCACGAACACCATGGAGCACCACACCATGGTGACCAGCATGGTCTGGCCGAAATCCGGCTGCAGGATGAGGGGCACGATGGTCATCGGCAGGAGCAGCACCGCGAGGGTGCCGCCCGGCATGTCGCGCCGGCGCGCGCCCTCCGCGAAGGCCCAGGCGGCCAGGATCACGAAGGCGGGCTTGACGAACTCGGAGGGCTGGACGCCGATCGGGCCGAACTGGATCCAGCGATGCGCGCCCTTGATCTCGGGCCCGTACTTGGTGGCCGCGATGCACAGCACGATGCCGAGGCCGTAGGTGACGAGCGCCATGCGCCGGATGTGGCGCAGGGACAGGAACGACACCGCCAGGATCAGGGCGATCGTCGGCAGCAGGTACATCACCTGCCGGTTGAGGAAGTGGAAGGTCGGCAGGCCGAGGCGCTCGGCCACCGGCGGGCCGCCGGCCATCAGGAAGACCAGGCCGGCCGTCATCAGCACGCCGAGGCCGGCGAGCAGCGCCCGGTCGACGGTCCACCACCAGTCGCCGAGATGCGAGCGTTCCGCACGGGACATCATGGCTTGCAGGGCCCCTCGTTCACCAGCCCCGACCATCGGACGGAATGGTAAACCGAGTGTTGCCGCGGCGCCGCAGCGAAGCGGATCGCCGTGGCGCAGCCGCGGGCTCGCGCCGCAGGCCGGCCCCGGTCAGGCTTGGAAAGCCGGGTCAGCCTTGGAACGGGATCAGCCTTCGAACAGGGTCAGCCTTGGAACATGCCGTGCGGCGCCAGCTCGAAGTGCCGGGCGTACTCGTCCTCCAGGCTCTCCCACGGCATCAGCATCACGCCGTGCAGCGGCGCCGCGCCGGCCGTGAGTGCTCCGAAGCGACGCAGGATCAAGGCCAGCTCGTAGGCCGTGATGTCGGGCTTAGGGGTGAACTTGTAGAAGTGGGTCTCGTTGTCGACCGGATCGGCGCCGATGCTCTTCAGGAGCGAATCGAACATGACGGAGGTCCCCCGTACCGGCGCGACGCGCCTCGCGCCGGCCTGAAGGTTAGGCCGGATGGTCGCCTGCGGCAAATGAACTTGATGGGAGGGGAGCGCTTGTCTCGCGCATCGGCGGGGGTGAGCCGAGACCTTCCGCAAGTGGGCCCTTCCATCGATGTCTCTCGACGTCATCCCGAGGCTCGACGCAGTCGAGAACCCGGGATGACGCGGAGGGTGTCTCCATGGCCGGATGAAGGCTTCACTCCTCGTGCGGCCCGCACCAGCCCGGCAGGTACGCCGCGTCCTTGGAGCGGGCGAGGGCCAGGGCCTCCTCCAGCGCTTCGGAAAAGTCCTGCTTCACGTCCTTGCGCTTGATGTGCCGGCGCAGGAAGTCGGCCCACAGGAACTCGCTGAACGGCGTCGTCTCCTTGGCGAAGCCCCCGGCGCGGCGCAATTCGCCGGCGAGGCTGCGGAAGGGGTCGTCGGCGAGATCCTCGATGCGCTTAGGGAGATCGCCGACGTCGCGGCGCACGCCGTCCACGTCGTAAGGGTGGACCCAGGCACGGTGGTCGGCCACGACCCAGAAGGCGTCCTTCTCGAGGTGGTGGAGGTCGGCCACCACGGTGGTGAGCACGTTCTCCACGCCCTCCTCCTGCAGCGCGCGGGCGAGGTGGTGGTGGTCGATGACGTAGCGGCGCTTCTTCGGCCCGAGCAGGACCGGGATCATGTGCGAGCCGAGGAACGTCTCGCGGTCCTTGTCGTCGATCTCGCGCCAGCGCTTGCGCTTGGCCTCGACCTCCCGGTAGCCGACCGTCATCTGGGTCGGGCGCAGCTCGGCGATCGGCACGCTGTGGAGAATCGGGTCGCGGACGGACATGCGGGTCATGCGGGGTTGCACGCGCGGAACAGCCGCGCGGGACCCGGAAGCCTCGGGCAGACCGTCCCTAAGGTCAAGGCGCCGGTCCGGCGCCGCACGCGCCCGTTTCGCCTCGGCCTGACGGATTAATCCATGCCGTCGAAAATTTTTTCGCGCCGGCCGTAAGCCGTTCGCGTTCGAGGCATTTTTCCCGTCGAACCGGGGCCGCGGCAGGGCCGGATGGCACCCGGCCGCCGCGGGCGGATGCGCGGCCGCGCATCCTTGACTCGGCTTCGGTTTGCTCGCCAAGAGACCAGAGCGGGGCGCCGCCCGCGAAGCGCGGCGCCCCGTCCCGGACCCCGCCTCGATACTCCCCTCTGTCATGGAATTGACGCAGGGACAGGGCAGGACGCCCGTGGACCCAGGATTTGAGGCACAGACAGGGGCCGATCGGCCGGCCCGGGATGATCCCGGCCGCTCCCCGCAGGGAAGCGGCCGGGCGCTCCGAGGACCCGGCCGCACCGCCCCGGCGAATGGTCGGCGCGCGATGGACACGAACAACCCTCTGACGACGGAGGCGCCGGCGCGCCGGCGGCGCGGCCTCGGCCTCGGCCTCGGCCGGGCCGTCACGCTCCTGCTCCTCGCCGGCGCCGGCGCCGCGATCGGGTTCGTGCCCGCCCTCGCGCCCGTGCGCGAGCGCCTCGAAGCGCTCCTCGTCCAGCGCCAGGGCGTCGAGGGCCAGGCGCCGGAGGCCGGCGAGGCGCACGGAGAGCCGGTCTTCCGGCCGAGCAAGCAGCAGCGCGCGAGCTTCGGCATCGAGACGGTGCAGGCCCGCGACTTCCGGCCCGAGGGCTTCGCGGAAGGCCGGATCACCGTCAACGAGGACGACAACGTCCCGGTCTACACGCCCTATGCGGGCCGGGTGACCAAGGTGATGGTCCGGGCCGGCGACCGGGTGAAGGCCAACCAGGTCCTGTTCACCCTGGAGGCCACCGACATGGTCTCCGCCCTCAACGACTTCCAGGCCGCGACGAACGCGCTCGCCAAGGCCTCGGCCCTGCTGAAGCTCGACCAGACCGTGGCGGCCCGGCTGCAGGAACTCTTCCAGGCCAAGGCGGTAGCCCTGAAGGACTGGCAGCAGGCCCAGAACGACGTGATCGCCGCGCAGAGCGACCAGCGCTCGGCGGAGGCCGCGCTCCAGGCGGTGCGCAACCGCCTGCGCATCCTCGGCAAGTCGGAGGCCGAGATCGACGCCTTCGCCAAGAGCGGCGCGATGAGCCCGGAGACCGAGATCCGCGCCCCGATCGCCGGCACCATCGTGCAGCGCAAGGTGGGCCTCGGCCAGTACCTCGCCTCCGGCAGCGACCCGGCCTTCGTCATCGGCGACCTCTCGACGGTGTGGCTGGTCGCCAACGTGCGCGAGACCGAGGTGCCGCGGATCAAGCTCGGCCAGGAGCTCGAAGCCAGCGTGATCGGCTTCCCCGACCGGGTGTTCAAGGCGCGCATCAGCTACATGGCCGCCTCCCTCGACCCGGCGACGCGCCGCCTGCCGGTGCGGGCCGAGATCGACAATGCCGAGGGCCTGCTCCGGCCCGAGATGTTCGCGACCTTCACGATCCTGACCGGCCGCGACGAGAGCGCCCCGGCGATTCCCGCTTCCGCGATCGTCTACGAGGGCGCCCGGGCCCGGGTCTGGGTCGAGCGGCCGGACGGCACCATCGCGTCGCGGGGCGTCACCCTCGGCCTGTCCGGCGGCGGCCTCGTCCAGGTCGTCGACGGGCTGACAGTGGGCGAGCGGGTGGTGACCCGCGGCAGCCTGTTCATCGACCGCGCCGCCTCCGGCGACAAAGCTTCCTGAATCTCGGTCTCCTAAACGGGCCGCCCCGAGCCCGGCGTCCCGTTTCCAAACCCCGCGAGAGGGGCGACATGAACCGCCTGATCGACTTCGCCCTGCGCCAGCGGGTGCTGGTGCTGCTCCTGTTCCTGGCGATGCTCGGGATCGGCTATGCCAGCTTCCTCGAGCTCAACATCGAGGCCTATCCGGACCCGGTGCCGCCGCTCGTCGACGTCATCACCCAGAATCCGGGCCAGTCGGCCGAGGAGATCGAGCGCTACATCACCATCCCGCTCGAGGTTCAGCTCGCCGGCATCCCCAACGCCAAGGTGACCCGGACGATCTCGGTCTTCGGCCTCTCGGACGTGAAGATCCAGTTCACCTACGACTTCACCTACCAGGAGGCGCTCCAGCGCGTCCTCAACCGCCTGTCGCAGCTCTCGCCCCTGCCGAACAACGCCCAGCCGCAGATCTCGCCGACGAGCCCGATCGGCGAGATCATGCGCTACAAGGTGGCGGGCCCCCCGGGCTATTCCTCGACCGACCTCAAGACCCTGCAGGACTGGGTGCTGCAGCGCCGCTTCAAGGCGATCCCCGGCGTCGTCGACGTCTCGGCCTTCGGCGGCAAGACCAAGGAGTTCGAGGTCGCGGTCGACCTGCGCCGGCTCCAGGCGCAAGGTCTGACGCTGGTCCAGCTCGTCTCGGCGCTCAACAACGCGAGCACCAATGTCGGCGGCCAGACCCTCAATGTCGGCGAGCAATCGGCGGTGGTGCGCGGCATCGGGCTGATCCGCGACATGGACGACATCCGCAACACCATGATCACGCAGGTGAACGGGGTGCCGGTGCTGGTCCGCGACGTGGCGGAGGTGACGGTGAGCAACGCGCCGCGCCTCGGCATGGTCGGGCACGAGAACGAGGGCGACATCGTCGAGGGCATCGTGCTGCTCAGCCGTGGCGGCCAGAGCCTGCCGACGATCCAGCGGGTCGAGGCCGAGATCGAGAAGATCAACACCTCCGGCATCCTGCCGCCCGGCGTGCAGGTGGTGCCGCTCTACGACCGCAGCGCGCTCATCCACACCACCACCCATACGGTGATGCACAACCTCGTCTTCGGCGTGGTGCTGGTGTTCCTGGTGCAGTGGCTCTTCCTCGGCAGCCTGAAGAGCGCGATCATCGTCGCCGCCACCATCCCGTTCGCGCTCGGCTTCGCCATCGCCATCATGGTGGCGCGGGGCGAATCGGCGAACCTCCTGTCCCTCGGCGCGATCGATTTCGGCCTCATCGTCGACGCGACGGTGATCATGGTGGAAAACATCTTCCGCCACCTCGCCGAGCACCAGGGGCCGGCGCAGCGCGGCTCCTCGCTCAAGCTCCGGCTGATCGCCGCGGCGGCGCGGGAGGTGAACCGGGCGATCTTCTTCTCCGCCTCGATCATCATCGTGGGCTTCCTGCCGCTCTTCACCCTGACCGGCGTCGAGGGCCACATCTTCGGGCCGATGGCGAAAACCTATGCCTACGCGCTGATCGGCGGCCTGCTCGCCACCTACACGGTGTCGCCGGCGCTCTCCGCGCTCATCCTGCCCAACCACGTCGAGGAGCGCGACACCATCGTCGTCAAGATCCTGCGGGCGCTGTTCCGGCCGCTCCAGGGCTTCACCCTGAACAACCGGGTGCTGACCATCCTGGTGACGCTGGCGATGCTCGGCTGCACCGGCGTGGCGATGCGGACGCTGGGCCTCGAGTTCCTGCCGACCCTGGAGGAGGGCAACCTCTACATCCGCGGCACGATGCCGGCCTCGATCTCCCTGGAGGCCGGCAACCCCTATGTCGAGCGGATGCGCAAGCTGATCGGCTCCTACCCGGAGGTGGTCACGGTCGTCTCGCATCAGGGCCGGCCCGACGACGGCACCGACGCCACCGGCTTCTTCAACGTCGAGATCTTCGCGCCCCTGAAGCCCGCCGACCAGTGGCCCGCCGGCATGACCAAGGAGAAGCTGATCGAGGAGATCTCGGGGCGGCTCCGCGAGGAGTTGCCCGGCATCGAGTTCAACTTCTCGCAATACATCCAGGACAACGTCCAGGAGGCGGCCTCCGGCGTGAAGGGCGAGAACTCGGTCAAGATCTACGGCACCGACCTCGGGGAGATCACCCGCACCGCCAACGACATCAAGGCGGCGCTCGCCACCGTGCCGGGGGTGACCGACCTCGCGGTGTTCACCTCGCTCGGGCAGCCGACGGTGCGGATCGACATCGACCGGGCGCGGGCCGCCCGCTATGGCCTGAGCCCCGGCGACATCGCCACCACGATCTCGGCGGCGATCGGCGGCCAGGCCGCCGGCGACCTCTACGAGTATGGCAGCGACCGCCACTTCCCGATGCGGGTGCGGCTGGCGCCGGAATACCGCCGCTCGCTGGAAACCATCCGCAACATCACGGTCGGGGTGACGAATCCGAGCGGCGGCGTGATGCAGGTGCCGCTCTCGGAGATCGCCCAGGTTCAGCTCGTCTCGGGCGCGGCCTTCATCTACCGCGAGAACCAGGAGCGCTACATCCCGGTCAAGTTCAGCGTGCGCGGGCGCGACCTCGGCGGCGCGGTGATCGAGGCGCAACGGCGCGTCGCCGAGCAGGTCGAGCTGCCGGCCGGCTACCACCTCGAATGGGTCGGCGAGTTCACCAACCTGCAGGGCGCGATCGCCCGGCTGAAGCTCGTGGTGCCCCTGACGATCGGGCTGATCGCGCTCCTGCTCTACGTCAACTTCGCCTCGCTGACCGACACGCTGCTGACCTTGAGCGTGATCCCGATGGCGCTGATCGGCGGCATCTTCGCGCTGGTGCTCACCGGCACGGCGTTCTCGGTCTCGGCGGCGATCGGCTTCATCGCGCTGTTCGGCATCTCGACCATGGAGGGCGTGATCCTGCTCTCCTACTGCAACCAGCTGATGGACGAGGGCTGGGCGCGGGCGCAGGCCATCCACCACGCCGCCGACGTGCGGATGCGCCCGGTGATGATGACCTGCGTCGCGGCCTGCGTCGGCCTGCTGCCGGCGGCGGTCTCGACCGGCATCGGCTCGCAGGTGCAGAAACCCCTGGCGCTGGTGGTGGTGGGCGGCATCCTGCTCGCCCCGATCCTGATCCTGGTGGTGCTGCCGGTGCTGATCGCCACCTTCTCGCGCCACCGTCCGCGGCAGCCTGTGGCCGCGGCGCGACAGCCGGAGCCGGCGGAATGAGCGACATGCTGTCCCGACCCGACGCGCCCTCCTCCGCCTTCGCCAGCATGCCCCCTTCCATGCGCGCCATCCTGCGCCTCTCGACCGCCATCACGGCCCCGCGGGCCGCCGCGCCCGCCGCACACCCTGCGGCGGACGGCACGGTGCCGGGCGACACGGGCCCGGACGGGAAGGGCTTGGGTGACACAAGTCCCGGCGACGAGGCGGGATCTCGCCGCGCCGCGCGCACCGCGTCCCGCATCCTGGCGGCCGCTCTCGCGGCCGCGTCGGCCTCGGCCTGCATGGTCGGGCCCGACTTCCAGGGCGCGACCCCGCCGCCGGTCTCCCGCTACACCAAGGAAGGCTTGCGCAACCCCGAGGTCGGCGCCGAGGATCGCCGCAACGGTGCCCTCAGCCAGACCTTCGCGACCGGGCGCGACGTGCCGGGCGAGTGGTGGACGCTGTTCCGCTCGAAAGCCCTCAACAGCCTGGTGGCGGAGGCGCTCGCCCGCAACCCGAACCTCGAAGCCGCCCAGGCTAGCTTGCGGGCGGCGCGGGCCACCACGGAAGCGCAGCGCGGCGCGCTCTTCCCGCAGGTCGGCTTCAACTCGCAGGCCTCCTACAACAAGGCGCCGGGCGGCGACCTGCAATCGCCCCTCAACGACAACTCGCTGCTCTACAGCCTCGTCACCCCGCAGGTGACGGTGAGCTTCACGCCGGACGTGTTCGGCGGCACCCGCCGGGCGCTCGAATCGCAGGCGGCGCAGGCCGAGGGGCAGCTCTGGCAGCTCGAGGCGGCCTATCTGACGCTCACCGCCAACGTCGTCGCGGCGGCGATCCAGGAGGCCTCCCTGCGGGCCCAGATCGCCGCGACCGAGAAGGTGATCCAGGCCCAGACCGACCTTCTGAACCTGATCACCAAGCAGCAGAATGCCGGCCAGGTCGCGGGCGCCGACGTGGTGCAGCAGACCGCATTGCTGGCCCAGTCGCAGCAAGTGCTGCCGCCGTTGCAGCGCGCGCTGGCGCAACAGCGCAACCTTCTGACGGCGCTCGCCGGCCGCTTCCCGAGCGAGGAGGTGAGCCAGACCTTCACCCTCGCCTCGCTGCACCTGCCCCGCAGCCTGCCGGTGAGCCTGCCCTCGCGGCTGATCGAGCAGCGCCCCGACGTGAAGGCGGCCGAGGCCGCGGTGCACGCCGCGAGCGCCCAGGTCGGCGTCGCGGTGGCCAACCGCCTGCCGCAATTCACCATCTCGGGCGCGGTCGGCGCCAGCGCCACCAATTTCGCCGCCCTGCTCAACCCGGCGGCCAGCCTCTGGACCATCGCCGGCGCGGTGGCCCAGCCGCTCTTCGACGGCGGCACCCTCTTCCGGCGCCAGCAGGCGGCGGAGGAGAATCTGGTCCAGGCCCAGGCCCAGTACCGCGCCACCGTCATCACCGCCTACCAGAACGTCGCCGATGCCTTGCGCGCCCTCCAGGCCGACGGCCGCGCGGTGGCCGCCGCCAATGCCGCCGTCAAGGCGAGCCAGCAGAGCGTGGACCTGGTGCGCAAGCAATTCGGCCTCGGCGCCGTCAGCAGCGCCTCGCTGCTGATCACCCAGTCGGCCTATCTCCAGGCGGTGGTGACCCAGGCCCAGGCCCAGGCCAACCAGTACGCGGATACGGCGGCGCTCTTCCAGGCGCTCGGCGGCGGCTGGTGGAACCGGCGCGACGTGAAGCCGGCACGCGACCCGAAGGATCCGGCGCCGTTCCTGTGAGGAAACGGGGCTCGAGCCTTTTTCCGACGAAGCGGACACCGGTTCGTCGCGGAAGACGCGGCAAAGTCAAAGACCGAGAGCAGCGCCCGATTGCAACGGGATCGGGCGCTGCTCTAGGCAGCCGCCGAGAGCCGATCGACGGCGCCGAGCACCGCCCGGATGCACAGGACGAAGCGCTCGATCATCTCCTCCAGCGCCTGGCGGGCCGGATCGTTGTCCGAGAGCGCGTCGAGCATCGGGACCATGGCCTCGACGACGTCGCGCAAGCCTTCGCCGATCCCCTCCCGCAGCAGCGCGATCTGGTGGCCGCGCGGTCCCAGGTCGGTGCCGGCCCTGGCGGCATTCGTCAGGACGGCCGTGAGACGCCGGAACGTCTCGGGGGCCGCATCGACCGGCGAGGGAACCGGAAAGAGGTGGATCTCGGCCATGGTTGCTCTGCCCGCCTGAGATGGCGCAAGGGTGGGAGGCGCGTCGCGGCTGCGCCCGTCGGGAGCTCGGTCAGCGTGCCAGCACGCGGGCGGCGCCCTTCGTCGTCTCGACGGCCTGCGTGACGCTGTGAACCGCCGCCGAGATCGCGCCGATATTCTGCGCGATGGCACTCACGGCCCCGGCGGCGTCCTGCATGTTGGCCGACATGTCCTGCGTCACGGCACTCTGCTGCTCCATCGTGGCCGCGGTGCGCATCACGTCGTCGCGCATCGCGCCGACCGCGTCCTGGATCGCCCGCAGCGTCCCGACGACCTGGCCCGACACCGCCTGGATGCTGCCGATCTCGGCGCTGATCTGCTCGGTCGCGCGGGCGGCCTGGTTGGCGAGGTTCTTCACCTCCGCCGCCACGACCGCGAAACCCCGGCCGGCCTCGCCGGCCCGGGCGGATTCGATCGTCGCGTTGAGCGCCAGCAGGTTGATCTGGCTGGCGATGCTCTGGATCAGGCCGACGATGCCGTTCATCGCCGATGCCGTCGTCGTCAGCTTCTGGGTCAGCTCCCCGGCGGCGCTGGCCTGGTGGTGCGCCTCGTCGCTGACCGTCCGCGCCCGGTTCATGCTGGCGGCGATCTCGTTGACCGACTGCGCCAGCTCCTCGGCGGCGGCGGCCACGGACTGCACGTTGGCGGAAGTCTTGCCCGCGGCCAGCCGCGCCTGCTCGGCCTCGCTGTTCGAGCGGCCGACGGCTTGGTCCACCTCGGCGAAGTTCTCGTCGATGAGCAGCTTGAGCTCGGTCAGGCGCTTCACCTCCGCGGTCACGTCGCTGGCGAACTTGACGATCTTGGCGACGCGGCCGTTCTGGTCGAGGATCGGGTTGTAGGAGCCCTCGATCCAGACCGGGCGGGCGTCGCGGGTGAAACGCTTGAATTGCGCCGCTTGGTACTCGCCCCGGCGCAGCTTGTCCCAGAACTCGGCGTAGTCCCGGCTCGCGCGGGTCTCGGAATCGATGAAGATGCTGTGCGGCTTGCCGCGAACCTCGTCGAGGCTGTAGCCCATCAGCGTGAGGAAATTCTCGTTGGCCGTAATGACGGTACCGTCGGGATGAAACTCGACCGCGGCCTGGGACCGGCTGATGGCGGCGATCTGGCTCGAATAGTCGAGATTGAGCAGTCGGGCGCTGGCGTCGCTCCACTCCACCACGAAGCCGAGGCGCTGCTCCTTGTCGCCGAGCGGCGTCACGAGGAGATCGAAGACGCGCTTGCCGACGCGGATCGTGGCCTCGTGGGGCTTGTCGAGGGCCGCGAGCATCCGGCGCTGGTGCGTGGGATTCTTGTGAAAGATGTCGATGTTGCTGCCGATGAGCTTGGCCGCGTCGAAGCGCGGCAGCTCGGCACTGAGATCGGCCTCGGCGTCCTGCATGAAGCGCCGGAGGGCCGGATTCATGTAGGTGATCGTCATGTCCGCGTCGGCGATCATGACGTTGGTGCGGAGCGCCGCGAGGGCTGCAATCTCCAGGCCGTTCCTCGCCGGCCTGCGCTTGAGCAAGAGTTTCATGGCGCCTCGCAAACTCCCGGTCTTATTGCTGAAGGGCAACGCTGTTGTTCAAGTTGTTCCCGTCGATGCTTGTCGACACTTGGCAAAAAATGCTAACAAATCCTGAATTTTCGCGGATTAGTTCGAAATCCGACGGTCATAAGCCCCATCTCCGTGGTGAGGGGAAGTTAACAAATTCTGATTATCGCTGGGGCGTCACGGAGCCGGAGCCATGAACGTCATCGATCTCGTCCGCCTGTTCGCCGAGTCTCTGGATGTCGGAGTGCTGCTGACCGACGCGCAGCTGAACCAGCCGGGCCCGAGGATCCTGTATGCCAATCCCAGCTTCGCGCGGATGAGCGGCTACGCGGCGTCCGAGGTGATCGGCCAGACGCCGCGCATCCTCCAGGGCCAGGGGACGAGCCGGGAGGGAACGCGGCAGGTGCAGCGGGCCCTGCGGGCGGAGGGGCATTTTCTCGGCTGCCTCCAGAACTATCGCAAGAGCGGCGAAGCCTATCTGTGCGAGATCAACGTGCGGGCGATCCGGCGCCTGGACGGCGAGCCGGAGGCGTACATCGCCTTCGAACGCGAGGTCGTCCGTCGCCGCGGCCGGCCGACGCGCGGCGGGGCCGGCCGGTACAGGCCCGTCGAGGAGACGGCATCGGACATCTTCCTGTCGGACCGGATTCCGGGGCTCGGCTGACGCCGCCGCGACGGGACGGATCGGGCCGACGATCGCGTCCGCACACGCGCAGCTGATTCTGCACACGCGCAGCTGATCACGCCGCAGCGTGCCTCGGCAGCCCGCATCCTTGCCGGCCGGTGCCACCGGTGACCGGTCGGACCTTGGCGCCGAACGATCTTTCGCCGATTGTTGCCGGCGGGTCGCGCGCGGCGCACCATCGCGGTGACCCGGGACATGCGGCAAGGTGGGACCTGAACGCGATGGGACCTGGACGAGACGGGACCTGAGGATGGGAGCGCGCACGACACCGAGGATCCGGCGGCGCCGCGCCGCCATGGTGCTCGCCGGCCTCACCGCGGGCCTCGTCCTCACCACCGCCACCTGGCTCTGGTCCATCCTCGCCCGGCTCCCACCCCTCGACCTCACCGCCGCGCAGGCCCGCTCCACCATCGTCCTCGACCGGGCCGGCATCCTCCTGCGCCCCTTCGCGACCGTGGATGGCCGCTGGCGCCTGCCGCTCGAACCCGCGGCCGTCGATCCCCGCTTCCTCGCCATGCTGACGGCCTACGAGGACCGGCGCTTCCAGTCGCATCCGGGGGTCGACCCGATGGCGCTCCTGCGCGCCGCCGGGCAATGGCTCGCGGCGGGGCGGATCGTGTCGGGGGCCTCGACCCTGTCGATGCAGGTGGCGCGCCTCGTCGAGCCGCGGGGCGAGCGCTCGCTCGGCGCCAAGCTGCGCCAGATCGCCCGGGCGATCGAGCTGGAGCGGCGCCTCGGCAAGGACGGTGTGCTGCGGCTCTACCTCGCCCTCGCGCCCTATGGCGGGCCGGTCGAGGGCCTGCGGGCGGCGAGCCTGGCCTATGTCGGGCGCGAGCCGGCGCGCCTCACGCTGGCCGAGGCCGCCCTGCTGGTGGCCCTGCCGCAGGCGCCGGAGGGCCGGCGGCCCGACCGCTTCCCGGACGCCGCCCGCCGGGCCCGCGACCGGGTGCTCGACATCGCCGCCGCCCGCGGCGTGGTGCCGGCGGCGGACGCCGCCGCGGCCAAGGCCGAGCCGGTGCCGCATTCCCGAAAACCCTTCCCGATGCTCGCGCCCCACGCCGCCGAGGCGGCCCTGGCGCAGGAGCCGGGCCGGGCCGTGCATCGGCTGACCCTCGACGCGCGGCTGCAGGCCCGGCTCGAGCCGCTGGCGGCCGAGCGGGCGGCGGCGCTCGGCCCCGGGCTGTCGGCGGCGATCCTCGTCATCGACAACGCCAGCGGCGAGGTGCGGGCCCAGATCGGCAGCGCCGGCTACCTCGACGCCGCGCGCGCCGGCGCCATCGACATGACGGGGGCGGTCCGCTCGCCGGGCTCAGGCCTCAAGCCCTTCGTCTACGCCATGGCGTTCGAATCGGGGCTTGCGCACCCCGAGACCCTGATCGAGGATCGTCCGTCCCGGTTCGGCGCCTCCTACGCGCCGGAGAATTTCGACCTCACCTTCCAGGGTACGGTGACGGCGCGGCGCGCCCTCCAGCTCTCCCTCAACGTGCCGGCGGTGGAGCTGATGGAGGCGGTGGGCCCGGCCCGCTTCATCGCCCGCCTGCGCGCCGCCGGCGCATCGATCGTCCTGCCGCGGGATTCGGCGCCGGGCCTGCCAGTGGCGCTCGGGGGCCTCGGCATCACGCTCACCGACCTCGGCCGGCTCTATGCCGGGCTCGCCCGCGGCGGCGAGGTGCCGGTGCTGAAGCGCCGCCTCGACGGTGCGACGCCTGACGCGGTCCTGCCGCGCATCGCCGAGCCGGTGGCGGCCTGGTACGTCGCCGATACCTTGCGCGGCACGCCGCCGCCCGAGAGCGCCCTGCCGAACCGCCTCGCCTACAAGACCGGCACGTCCTACGGCTACCGCGACGCCTGGGCGGTCGGGTTCGACCGCCGCACCACGGTGGCGGTGTGGCTCGGGCGGCCGGACGGGGCCGGGGTGCCGGGCCTCGTCGGGCGGGTCGCCGCCGCACCGCTCCTGTTCGACGCGGTCGCGCGCCTCGGCGGGGACCCCGAGCCCCTGCCGCGACCCCGCGACGCCCTGGTGGCGTCGACCTCCGCCCTGCCGCCGCCCCTGCGCTCCTTACGCCGCGAAGCAGGCCCGACCGACCGCCTGCGCATCGCCTACCCGCCGGACGGGGCACGGATCGATCTCGGGGCGGAAGGTGATGCGCCCGCCGGCCTCGCTCTCAAGGCGCTTGGCGGCACCCTGCCGCTGACCTGGCTCGTCGGCGGCCTGCCGGTGGCCGAATCGGACCGGCGCCAGGCCGAGTGGCAGCCCGACGGCGCCGGCTTCGTGCGCATCTCGGTACTGGACGCCACAGGCGCGAGCGACAGCGTGACGGTGCGGATCGAGGAGGCGCGATCACATTTTCGATAGGTTGGCCCTGGGTCATGGGCGGATCGTTTCCCCGCTGGCCCCGTTCCTCCCCCGTGGAAGCGTGGCGAGACGGCGAGCGCCGCGCGCGAGGAAGTGAGCGGCGCATGGCGGATGGGCGAGACGATCGCAGGCGGATCTTCCCGGTGAACCCGGCCCGGGTCCAGGCTGCCGAGACCCCCGGCGACGGCCTCGCGGCGCCGCTCGTCATCGCGGCGGTGATCGTGGCGGCCCTGTATTTCGGCCGCGAGATCCTGATCCCGATCGCCATCGCGGTGCTGCTCAGCTTCGTGATCGGGCCGCTGGTGGCGCTGCTGCGCAAGCTCCGGCTCGGGCGGATTCCCTCGGTCGGCGTCGCGGTGCTGCTGCTCCTCGCCGTGGTGGCGGGACTCGGCGGGCTGATCGGCATGCAGGTCGCCGACCTCTCGACCGGCCTGCCGCGCTACCAGCGCACCATCGCCCAGAAGGCCGAGAACCTGAAGGCCGGGCCCCTCGGCGACATGGCCGGGTATCTCCGCAGCATCAACCACCAGATCCAGCAGGCCGGCGCGCCGGAGCCGAAGCCAGAGGAGAAGCCCGAGGGCAAGCGCAGCCCGCCGCCCTCGGTGCAGAACCCCGACAAGCCGGTGCTGGTCGAGATGCGCGACCGCGAGCCGAGCCCGATCGAGCTCGCCGAGAAGGTGCTGGCCCCCGTGGTCTCGCCGCTCGCCACCCTCGGCATCGTCTTCGTGGTGCTGATCTTCATCCTGGTGCAGCGCGAGGATCTCCGCGACCGGATGATCCGCCTCGTCGGCTCCAGCGACCTGCACCGCACCACCGTGGCGATGGACGATGCGGCGCGGCGCCTGAGCCGGTTCTTCCTGGTCCAGCTCGCGCTCAATGCCGGGTTCGGCCTCGCCATCGGGACCGGGCTTTGGCTGATCGGCGTGCCGAACCCGATCCTGTGGGGCATCTTCACCGCGCTGATGCGCTTCGTGCCCTATATCGGCGCCTTCCTGTCGGCCCTGCTGCCGCTGATGCTGGCCGCCGCCGTCGATCCGGGCTGGAACATGGTGCTGGCGACCGCCGCCCTGTTCATCGTGCTCGAGCCCCTGGTCGGCCAGTTCATCGAGCCCCTGGTCTACGGCCACTCGACCGGGCTCTCACCCTTCGCGGTCCTGGTCTCGGCCCTGTTCTGGACCTGGCTATGGGGGCCGGTGGGACTCCTGCTCTCGACGCCGCTCACCGTCTGCCTCGTCGTGCTCGGCCGCCACGTCGACAAGCTCGAATTCCTCGACGTGCTGTTCGGCGACCGCCCGGCCCTGACCCCGGTCGAGAACTTCTACCAGCGCATGCTGGCCGACGATCCCGACGAGGCGCAGGAACTGGCGGAAGCGATCCTCGCCCAGTGCTCGCTCTCCTCCTACTACGACGAGGTGGCGCTGAAGGGCCTCCAGCTCGCCGCCACCGATGCCCGCCGCGGCGTGCTGACCGGGGGCCAGCTCGATCGCATCCGCGTCGGCATCGCGCAGCTGATCGAGGACCTCGCCGACCGGGACGATACGGCGCCGGAGACGAAGCCCACGCTCGCCGGCCGCCTCCTGTCGGGCCGTCAGGACGAGCAGGTGCCCTGCGAGGCGGCCCCTGCGGTGCCGGATGCCCCGGCCCCGGACGCCCTGCCGGAGGACTGGCGGCGCGAGGGCGCGGTGCTGTGCGTCGCCGGACGCGGGCCGCTCGACGAGGCCGCCTCGATGATGCTGGCCCAGCTCCTCGAGAAGCACGGCTTCGGCACCCGGGTGGTGCCGTTCGAGGCGGTGTCGCGGTCCGCGATCGCCTCGCTCGATGCGGCCGGAGCGCGGATGATCTGCATCTCCTACCTCGAGATCAGCGGGACGCCGGCCCATCTGCGCTACCTCGTCCAGCGGCTGCGGCGCCGGGCGCCGGAGGCGCAGGTGCTGGTGGGCTTATGGCCGGCGGACGACGCGGTGCTGAGCGATCCCGGCGCCCGGGCGTCCCTCGGCGCCGACCATTACGCGGTCTCCTTGCGCGAGGGCGTCGAGGCCTGCCTGGAGGCGGTTCGCGACGTGCCGGTCGCCGCCCCCTCCCCTGCCCCGGTCCGGGCGCCCGAGCATGAGCCCGAGCGCGCCGACGCCTGAGGCTCGCGGCCCCGGGGCTTGACGCCGGGGCCGCGCCGCCCTTTCGATCCGGCGAAGCGGGCTGCGGGCCCGCGGCTTGAGCGGGAATCGGGGACAGCATGAGCGTGGTGGATTTCGCGCGGTTCGTGGACGAGCTCGCCACCCAATCGGGCCAGGCCATCCTGCCCTTCTTCCGCGCCGCCTTCGCCACCGAGGACAAGGCCAAGGGCCATGCCGCCTTCGACCCGGTCACCGAGGCCGACCGGGCCGGCGAGGCGGTGATGCGCCAGCTCATCAAGCGCAGCTTCCCCGACCACGGCATCCTGGGCGAGGAATTCGGCTCCGAGCACGAGGACGCCGAATATGTCTGGGTGCTCGACCCGATCGACGGCACCCGCGGCTTCATCGCCGGCCTGCCGATCTGGGGCACCCTGATCGGGCTGACCCGCGGCGGCGTGCCCTGCTACGGCCTGATGAACCAGCCCTTCACCGGCGAGCGCTTCTTCGGCGACGGCGAGGCGGCCCATTACCAGGGCCCGCACGGCCAACGCCGCCTGCGCACCCGCCGCAAGGGCGACCTGTCGGAGGCGATCCTGCACACCACCGACCCGCGCCTGTTCGGCGAGGGCACGTCGGACCGGCAAGCCTACGAGCGCGTGGAGAAGGCCACCCGCCTCGCCCGCTACGGCGCCGATTGCTACGCCTACGCCATGCTGGCCGCCGGCCATATCGACCTCGTGGTCGAGGCCTCGCTGAAGCCCTACGATATCGTGGCGATGATCCCGGTGATCGAGGGTGCCGGCGGCATCGTGACGACCTGGGAGGGGACGTCCGCCGCCAAGGGCGGGCGGATCGTGGCGGCGGGGGACAAGCGGCTGCACGAGGCGGCGCTGGCGCTGCTGAACGGGTAGACCGTCGCGCCGGTGCTCCGCCGCGCCCTGATCGACGCCCTGCACGGGCGGGGATGAGCCTCACGCCACCTCCGCCCTCGCCTCCCCCTGCCTCTCCTCGCGCACCGGCGCCGCCGTCCCCGGCACGAAGGCGTCGAACGCCGCCCAGAACTGCTCGCGGATCGCGTCGCGCTCCATCAGGATCTCGTGGCGGGCGCCGCGCAGCGTGATGGTGTGGCCGGCCGCGAGCCGGGCGGCGAAGCGCTCCACCGCCGGGGTGCTGCAGACCGGGTCGGCGCCGGCGGCCACCACCAGCACCGGCACGCGAATGCCCACGGGATAGCGCGGGTCCTCGAAGCGGCGCATCGCCCGGAAGGCGGCGGCGAGCCAGCCGATGGTGGGATCGCCGACGGCGCCGGCCCCGACCGCGAGCGCCGCGGCGGCGTTGCGGGCGTAGCGCACCGGATCGGCGGTGAGCCGGTTGTTCGGGAACGGCTTGGTGGCGATCGAGACCGCCGACCCCCCCGGCACGTAGCGACGGCCGAACCTGAGGGCGCGCAGAACGGCCGCGAGGCGCATCGCGGCCTTCGGCCGGCGGATCATGCAGATCGCCACCATCGGGGCGAGCACGACGAGGCGGCTGAACGGCAGCCAGCCCTCCCGGGCGGCGGTGAGGCAGATCGCGCCGCCCATCGAGTGGGCGAGGCCGAAGAACGGGCGCGGCATCCGCGCCTCCATCACCTGCGCCTCCACCGCCGCGAGGTCGAGCTTGTACTCGGAAAAATCGTCGACATGGCCCTTGTGCGGGTCCTCGACGGTGCGGTCCGAGCCGCCCTGGCCGCGCCAGTCGAACGCGACGACGTGGAAGCCGCGGTCGCGCAGCTCGGTCACGGTCTCGAAGTACTTCTCGATGAACTCCGCCCGGCCCTGCACCAGGCAGACCGTGCCGTGCACGACGCGCGCCGTCGGCGCCCAGGTGGCGACGCGCAAGGAGAGACCGTCGGCGGTCCTGACCGTCAGGAGCGTGGCCCCCGGCGGGATCGGATTGTCGGGCGTGGCGAGCAGCGGCACGGTCACGGGAGGGCCTCCGAGGCTGGCATCCGCCGCATCCTGGCACGGCACACCCTAATAAGTGGGGCAGGATCCGCGTGCGTCCGCGCTCATCAAAAAAATTCGCGACGCGCCTCTGGCAGCGGCCTTGACCAGTCGAAAGCCCAATCCAATATGCGAGGGGCGCCGGCCGATATGGCGGCGCGCAAGACCGGGACCGGCCTCAGCGGCGTTCCCTCAAGACTACATATTGCTTCAGATGGAGAATATGTCATGCGTCAGTTCGATCTCGCTCCCCTGTACCGCTCCACCGTCGGCTTCGACCGCCTGTTTTCCGCACTCGATCAGTTCGTGACCTCGGATGCGGCGCCGACCTACCCGCCCTACAACATCGAGCGCACGGCCGAGAACGCCTACCGGATCACCCTCGCGGTGGCCGGCTTCACGGATCAGGATCTGTCGATCGAGACCCGGGAGAACGCGCTCACCGTGAAGGGCGAGCGCAAGGCCGAGGCTAAGCAGAGCGAGTTCCTGCATCAGGGCATCGCAGCCCGCGGCTTCGAGCGGCGCTTCCAGCTCGCCGATCACGTCCAGGTGACCGGTGCGGTGCTGGAGAACGGCCTGCTCCACGTCGATCTCGTCCGCGAGATCCCGGAGGCCAAGAAGCCGCGCCAGATCCAGATCGCATCGGGCTCCCGCCCGCAATCGATCGAAGGCAGCGTGCAGCAGGCCGCGTAAGCGTCAAGCCTTTCAAGGGGAGCGCCCCGGCCGCAAGGCCGGGGCGCTTCGTCGTGCCTGGGTGCCGGGCATGCCTGCCAGCATGCCCGGCTGCCGAGAGCGCCACGGCCTCGGGGCCGCGGCGTCCGGCGGATCAGGGCAGGAGATGCGTGCCGTGGGTGAGCGCCGCGCCGGCCCGCAGGGCCACCGCCACGAAGACGGTCTCGGCGAGTTCCTGCTCGGTCGCGCCGGCCTTCTTCGCCGCCTCGCGGTGCACCTCGAGGCAGTAGGGGCATTGCGTGGTGAGGGCGACGGCGAGCGCCATCAGCTCCTTGTACTTGCGCGGGATCGCGCCGTCCGCCAGCGCCGCCTTGTCGAGGGCCTCGAAGGCGCCCATCGCCTCGGGGGCGAGGCTCTTCAGGGCGGGCAGCTTCGTCAGGTTGGCGGAGTCGTACATCGCGTGGGACATGGCGTGATCCTCCCGGGTTGGCCGGTGTGGTGACCGGCCGCCCGTCGATCGGGGCGGCTCGGCACCTCGACTGTTAGAGGATCACGGGCCGCCGCCCAATGCGGCTTTGGGCCCGTCCGCGCGACGATCGGTCAGAGATCGCCGAAGGCCAGCTGGGCCGCCGCCGGGCTCTTCTGCGACTTGCCGGCCTTGGCCGTAGCCGCCTTGCCGCCTGCCTTGCCGCCCGCCTTGGCGCTGCTTCTGGCGCCCCCCTTTGCGGCCCCCCGGGCGGCGGCCTTGCGCGGCCGATTCGGCTCGACGCCCTGGATGCGCGCCTTGCCCTTGTCGCGGGCCACCGCCTCCGGGGCGGTCTGGTCGCCCGAGAGCCACTTGCCGCGCTTGATCACCTCGTTCACCCGGCCCTGGTTGACGCCGAGCTTGAAGGCGATCTCCTGCTGGGTCATCTCCGTCGAGCCATGCAGCTCGAGGATTTCGCGGGCGAGTTCCGGGGTCATCTTCTTGCCGACGATGCGCCGCCCGGGCTTGACCACCCGGTTGGCGCGGTCGCGCTCGCGCAGACGCTCGAGAATCGCCAGCGCCATCTGCATGCCGTTCTCGCGCAGGGCTTCCTCGAATTCCTTCAGCGTCGCCATGAGGACCGAACTCCGCTGTCACGTTCCGGCAGGGAAACGGCGCCGGTCGGGGCTGGTTGCCACCGTGCACAGGTCATCCACGGTTTGTGCGCGTCCTGTTCCGGGTTGGCAACCGCCCGCCGGAGGCCATCCACCGCTGTTGGATTCCGCGCTCGCGCCGCGTGGACAAGCCCGGCGGCTTCGCGCATGGCTTAACCCCACCGGACAGGAGGCAGACGCTATGGTTCTGGAGATCGCGCAGATCGAGGTGAAGACCGGGCACGAGGGCGCCTTCGAAGCCGGCGTCGGCCAGGCCGCGGAGCTGTTTCGCCGCGCCAAGGGCTGCCGCGGCATGGAGCTGCAGCGCTCGGTCGAGATCCCGACACGCTACCGTCTGATGGTGCAGTGGGAGACCCTGGAGAACCACACGGTCGATTTCCGCGAATCGGGCGATTTCCAGGCCTGGCGCGCCCTGGTCTCGGAGCATTTCGCCGCCCCGCCGCAGGTCGAGCACACGGTGCTGGCGGTCCAGGGGTTCTGAACCCGGGCGGCATTCCGGCCGTTCACAGGGGTTGACGACCTGGGCAACGACGACCGGAGACCGCCGTGACCGACGACCGCAAGCCGGATCCGAATCCCGGCGAAGGGCTCGCCAACGACAGCCTCGGGGCGAGCCGCCGCCCGGCCGGGCACCCGCCGGGCAAGGGCGGGACGAAGCCCGCCGCCGGCACGCCGCAGGGCGGCCGGCCGGCCGACGAGCAGGTCCCACGCGACTGAGCGCCCGCGGGAACAGCCGCCGCGTGACACGGAGCGCCTGACCCGCTACTCGCGAAGTCAAGGCTCCTCGATCTCACGGCAACCGACATGCCTCGACGTCCCCTGCGCATCGGCACCCGCGGCAGCCCGATGGCCCTCGCCCAGACCGGGATGGTGCGCGACCGCATCGCGGCGGCCCATCCCGACCTCGCCGAGCCCGGCGCGATGGAGCTCGTCGTCGTCACCACGGTGGCCGACAAGGTGCTCGACCGGCCGCTCTCCGAGATCGGCGGCAAGGGCCTGTTCACCAAGGAGCTGGAGCAGGCGCTCCTCGCCGACGAGGTCGACCTCGCCGTCCACTCGATGAAGGATGTCGAGACCTGGCTGCCGGACGGCCTCGTCATCGCCTGCATCCTGGAGCGGGACGACCCCCGCGATGCCTTCCTGTCGCCGCACGCGAACCGCCTGGCCGATCTCGCGCCGGGCAGCCGGGTCGGCACCTCGTCCCTGCGCCGCGGCGCCCAGGTGCTGATGCGCCGGCCCGACCTCCAGATCGTGCCGTTGCGCGGCAACGCCAACACCCGGATGAAGCGGCTTCAGGAAGGCGCCTGCGATGCCACCCTGCTCGCCATCGCGGGGCTCGAACGCCTCGGCCTCGCCGACCGCGCCCAGGAGATCCTGCCGGTGAGCGAGATGCTGCCGGCAGTGGCGCAAGGGGCGCTGGGCATCGAGTGCCGGGCCGGCGACGCGGCGCTGATCGAGCGTCTCCAGGCCGTCGCCTGCCCCCGCACCACCATCGCGGTCGGAGCCGAGCGGGCCCTGCTCGAGGAGCTCGACGGCTCGTGCCGCACCCCGATCGCGGCTTTGGCCCAGATCGACGGCGATCGCCTGACCCTCGACGGGCTGCTGTTCCTGCCCGACGGCAGCGCCCACTGGGCCACCCACCGCACCGGCTCCACCGCGGATGCCCTGGCGATCGGGCGCGAGGCGGGCGCGGAGCTGAAGGCCAAGGCGGGCGAGACCTACCGGGCGAAGCTGCAGTAGCGGGGCGCTCAGCAGGCGGCCGCACCCGGATCCGCGCCCGCCGCGCGGACCCCAGCCCATGATGCCCCTGGGGACGGCCCGCCCGCGGCGACCCCGCCGCCCCGACGCTTGACCGCGTAGGAGGCGGCATCAGCCCGCCGGACCAGGTCGTCGAGATTCGCCGCGCGCGACGGCGCGCAGGCGAAGCCTAAGCTCAGGCCGACGCTGACGGTCTCGCCGCCGAGATGGTAGGGTGCGCTGAGGGCGTGGACGATGCGCCGCGCGAGGCTTTCCGCCTCCTCCGCGTGCCGCACGCCGGGCTGGAGCACCACGAACTCGTCCCCGCCCGTCCGGGCCGCCAGGACGGGGGCCTCCACGAGCAGGCGCAGCCGCGCGCCGAGTTCCTGCAGCAGGGCGTCGCCGGCCGCGTGGCCGTAGCGGTCGTTGACCGGCTTGAAGCGGTCGAGGTCGAAGCAATGGATCGCCACGCTGTCGCCGTCCGTCCGTGACAGGCGGCCGAACGCCTCGCGCAGGCCGAGCCGGTTGGCGAGCCCGGTCAGGACGTCGCTGCGGGCGAGCCTCGCCATGTCGAGCCGCAGCCGGATCTGCCGGATGGCGGTGCGGTGGGCGGAGAAGACGGCCTGCACGGCCCCGAAGAGGAAGAGGCCGAACATCGCCGCCAGGATGCCGTGCGGCATGTCCCCGAACCAGGCCGCCGACGCGATCGCCGGCAGGGCCGCCAGCAGCAGCGCGCTGGCCGCCATCACCGGCCGGCCGAACAAATGGGTGACGACGCCGGAGCAGTAGCCGAAGAGCAGCCCGGTCGCGAGCATCTGCAGGTCCATGCGCGGCTGCGCGAAGACCGTGCCGACGAGGGTGCCGACCGAGGAGGCGACCGCGAAGATGGTCAGGACATGCCCCCGTTCCCAGAGACCGGCCTCCCTCGGCGCGAGCGGCCCACCCTCCAGCCGCCGCATCTGCCGCAGGACGAGCGCGAGCCTGCACGCGGAGGCCAGGACTCCGCTCGCGACCGCCGCGAACAGGATCGTGTGGCCGAGCGCCAACGCGACGAACAGGCCCACGCCCGCCAGGGCGACGCCCATGATGGTCGTCGGCATGCCGGTCCGCGCGAGATCGGCGACAAGCGCGACGTAGATGTCGTCCGATTCAACGCCTGCGCGCATCCGCTCTAGATCCGACCGTGTTTCCGATCGTTACGGAAGCACGGGATCTATGACGAATCCGACAATAATCCCGGGGACCGGGCCACGTTTTCCCGGTTCCGCGTGTCCCACCCGTCGTCAGGATGACGGAGGGCACACACCGTGCGGGACTACGGCAGGACTAGACCAGGACCGGTACGGCCTGCTGAGTGCCCACCCCGAAGACCCGCTTGTAGCGCTCGACCTCGTCCTCGGGCCCCAGCGCCTTGGTGGGGTTGTCGGAGAGCTTCACGGTCGGGTGCCCGTTGGCCGAGATCACCTTGCAGACGATCGAGATCGGGTCGAGGCGGCGGTCGGGCGCGAGACCGCGGAAATCGTTGGTGAGCAGCGTGCCCCAGCCGTAGCCGATGCGCAGGCGGCCGTGGAAGTGGCGGTGGATCCGCTCGATCACGTCGACGTCGAGCCCGTCGGAGAAGATCGCCAGCTTCTCCCGCGGGTTGCGGCCATGCCGGGTCCACCACCGGATGGCCTCTTCGCCGCCCTCGATCGGGTCCTTCGAATCGATGCGGATGCCGGTCCAATCGGCCATCCAGGCGGGCCCGCGCTCGAGGAAGCCGGTGGTGCCGTAGGTGTCGGGCAGGATCACCAGCAGGTTGCCGGCATAGTCCCGCTGCCAGTCGGCGAGCACGAGGTAAGGCGCGCGGGCCAGCTCCTCCTCCGTCTCGGCCAAGGCCGAATAGACCATCGGCAGCTCGTGCGCGTTGGTGCCCACCGCCTCGATGTCGTGGCGCAGCGCGATCAGGCAGTTCGAGGTGCCGAGGAAGCTGTTGCCCAGCCCCTCGATCATCGCCTCGACGCACCAATCCTGCCACAGGAAGCCGTGGCGGCGGCGGGTGCCGAAATCGGCGATCGACAGGCCCGGCAGGGTCTTCAACCGCTCGATCTTCTCCCAGATGCGGGTCATGGCGCGGGCGTAGAGCACCTGAAGCTCGAACTTGCCCATGCCCTTGAGCACGCCGCGGGAGCGCAGCTCGTTGAGGATGGCGAGCGCCGGCACCTCCCACATCGTGGTCTCGATCCACGGGCCGTGGAAGGTGAGCACGTATTGGCCGTCCTGCTTCTCCAGCAGGTAGTCGGGGAAGCGGAAGTTCTCGAGCCAGTCCATGAAGTCCGGCGAGAACATCTGGCGCCGACCGTAGAAGGTGTTGCCGCGCAGCCAGGTGGATTCGCCGCGGGTGAGCCGCAGCGACCGGCAATGGTCGAGCTGCTCGCGCAACTCGCCCGGGTCGATCAGATCGGCGAGGCGGACCCGGCTGGTGCGGTTCTGGATGCCGAAGGTGACCGAGACGTTCCGGTGACGCCGGAAGATCGTCTGGGCCATCAGGAGCTTGTAGAAATCCGTGTCGAGCACGGAGCGGATGATCGGATCGATCTTCCAGGTGTGATTGTAGACCCTGGTCGCGAGATCGAGCATCGCCCGTGCCTGCCTGGTTCAGGACCGCCTCCTGCGGGCGGCCGGACCGTCGCCCCTCGGGCGGGGCGACGGAGGGTGGGAAGCCGGCACGGTTCGGGCCGCCGAGTCAAGCATCAAGCTCAACCGCCGGCCCTGTCCTAGGCGCAATTCTCAGCGGGCGCCGAGGTCGACCGCCTTCTTCTCGGTCTTCGGCGACTCGCCGGTCACCGCCGCCTTCACGTAGCCGTAGAGGTGCAGCATCGTGGCGTTCGGGCTGTCCCAGTACTCGCCCTTCTCGGGATGGACGCGGATCAGCGCGATCGACGGATCGTCCTTGCCGCCGGGGAACCAGGTCTTCAGGCCCTCGCTCCACTTGGCCTCGATCTGCGCCTTGTCGCGCACGATCTCGGCCTTGCCCGACACCGAGACGTAGTTCTGGTTCGACGGATCGGCATAGGCCAGGTTGACCTGGTTGTCGCGGCCGATCTCGCTGGTCACCGGCGCATCCTGCTTGACGAAGAACCACAGGTCGCCGTTCTCGTCCGCGTCCTGATTCCACATCGGGCGGCTGCGCAGCTGGCCGTCGGAATCGGCCGTGGTCATCATCGCGACCTTCACGTCCTTGATCATCGCGAAGAGCTTCTTTGCGCCCTCATGGTCGCGGTGGCTGCCCTGATGCATCTCGTCGATCTCCCTCGAACCTGTGACGAGCGGGCGGACCCGCTCGAAGCTGCACGTCAACGGACGATTCCGGCTTTGGTTTCGGTTCCCCGCCATCGAAACTCGGCCGTGAATTCCGCGCGGACGGCTCGCCGGGACGGGACGGGACGACTATCTGTGCGGCCAGGGCGGCGCCGTCACGTCGCCGCGATGCGGGACGGGGAGACCCTTCGATGAAGATCAGCGCGCGCAACCAGCTCGACGGCAAGGTCGTCGAGGTCAAGAAGGGCGCCACCACCGCCCATATCCGGGTCGAGCTCGCCGGCGGGCAGGTCGTGACCGCGGCGATCACCAACGAATCCGCCGACGAGCTGGGGCTGGCGCCCGGCAAGAGCGTGAAGGCGGTGATCAAGTCCAGCGACGTGATGATCGCGACGGACTGATTTTTTGACGATGATGCGGCCCGACCGGCGCTCCCTGCTCCTCGGCTCGGCGGCCCTCGCGCTGGCGCGGCCTGCACGCGCCGCGCAAGGTCTTCGGGTCCAAGACCTGCGGGTCCAAGACCTGCGGGACCAGGGCCTGCGGGACCAGGGCCTGCGGGACGATGCCGGCCGGGTCCTCGATAGGTTGCGCACACCGGTCGCCCGGGTGTTTCCCGCCGGCCCCCCGGCGGCGATCCTGCTCTACACCCTGGCGCCCGACCTGCTGCTCGGCTGGCCGCGGGCGATCCGCCCGGCGGAGAAGCCCTATCTGTCTGCCCGGGCGGCCGAGCTGCCGGAGGTCGGCCGGCTCACCGGGCGCGGCAACACCGCCAACCTCGAAGCGGTGCTGGCGTCGAAGCCCGATCTGATCCTCGATGTCGGCTCGACCGCCGAGACCTACCGCTCGCTCGCCGACCGGGTGCAGGACCAGACCGGCATCCCCTACGCCCTCCTCGACGGCCGGCTCGCGGCCGCGCCCGCGACGTATCGCAGCCTCGGACGCCTGATCGGGCGCGACGCCGAACCCCTGGCGACCTTGAGCGAAGGTATCCTCGCGACGGTGCGCGAGCGCGTCGCCCGGGTGCCGGAGGGCGAGCGCCCCCGCGTCTACCTCGCCCGCGGACCCCGCGGGCTCGAGACGGCGCGCCAGGGCTCGATCAACGTCGAGGCGCTGGCGCTCATGGGCGCCGTCAACGTCGCGGGCCCCGGCGGCAGCCTGGCCCAGGTGTCGCCGGAGGACGTGGTGGCTTGGGCGCCCGAGGTGATCGTCGCCCTCGATCCGGCCTTCGCGGCGGCGGCGCTTCAGGATCCCCTGTGGCAGGCGACGCCGGCCCTGGCGGCGAACCGCCTGCATGTGAGCCCGTCGCTCCCCTTCGGCTGGGTCGATTTCCCGCCCTCGGTCAACCGGCTCCTCGGCCTGTGGTGGCTGGGCAAGATCCTCTACCCGGCGCGATTCCCGGAGGACATCCGGGCGGTCGCCCGCGATCTCCATGGCCGGCTCTACCACGTGACGCCGGACGATGCGGCCCTCGACCGCGTGCTGGCGGGAGCCCTGTGAGCGGCATCGCTCATGCCATCGCCTTTGCCGGCGCCCGCGCCGCCCGGCTCGGAGGGCCGTGGCTCGCGCTCCTCGCCCTGATGCTCGCCGCCGCCCTCGCCTTCGGGGTCGGGCGCTATCCGGTCTCGCTCCTCGACGTCGCCCGGGTGCTCGTCGCCCGCCTCACCGGCCACGCGCCGGACGTGGCGCCGGCGGTCGAGGCGGTGGTCCTGCAGATCCGCGGCCCCCGCATCGCCGCCGCGATCCTGATCGGCGCCGCGCTCTCGGTCGCCGGCGCCGCGTTCCAGGGACTCTTCCGCAATCCCCTCGTCTCGCCCGACATCCTCGGCGCCTCGTCCGGGGCGGCCCTCGGCGCGGTCCTCGGCATCTGGCTCTCCCTCGGCGTGCTCGCGATCGAGGGCCTGGCCTTCGCGGGCGGGCTCGGCGCGGTCGCCTGCGTCTACGCGCTCGGCGCCGCCCTGTCGGGGCGCGACCCGGTGCTGGTGCTGGTGCTCGCCGGAATCGTCATCGGCTCGCTCCTCGGGGCCGGGGTCGGGCTCATCAAGTTCCTCGCCGATCCCTACAACCAGCTCCCGGCGATGACCTTCTGGCTGCTCGGCAGCCTGTCGGGGATGCATCCCTCCGACCTCCTGCCGCTCGCCGGTCCGGTCGTCCTCGGCACCGGGCTCCTGCTCACCTTGCGCTGGCGCCTCGACGTCCTGTCCCTGCCGGACGAGGAGGCGCGCTCGCTCGGCCTCGCCACCGGCCCCTTGCGCGTCGCGGTGGTGGCGGCCGCGACCCTCGTCACCGCGGCGAGCGTGGCGGCGGCCGGCATCGTCGGCTGGGTCGGGCTGGTGGTGCCGCACCTCGCCCGCTTCCTGGTCGGCCCCGGCTTCGGCCGGCTGATCCCGACCGCGGCTTTGCTGGGCGCCGGCACGCTGCTCACCATCGACACGCTCGCGCGTACCGTGGCCCCGGTCGAGGTGCCGCTCGGCATCCTCACCGCCTTCGTCGGCACGCCGGTCTTCCTGTGGCTGCTCGCCCGGGCGGAGCGCGACTGGTCGTGACGCTGCTCGACACGCAGGACCTGGCCTTCGGCTATCCGGGCCGGGAGATCGGGAGCGGCCTCTCGGTGCATCTCGCCGCCGGCGAGGCCCTGGCGCTGCTCGGGCCGAACGGCGGCGGCAAGACGACGCTCCTGAAGACCCTGCTCGGGCTGCTGCCGGCGCTCGGTGGCACGATCCGGATCGAGGGCCGGCCGCTCGGCGAGCTGACGGCCCGGGAGCGCGCGCGGGCGATGGCTTACGTGCCGCAGGCCGGCGCCAGCGCCTTCGCGTTCACGGCCCGCGCCGTGGTGCTGATGGGGCGCACCAGCTGCACCGGCCTGCTCTCCGCCCCCTCGCGCGCCGACCACGCGGCGGCGGAGAGCGCGCTCGCCCGGATGGGCATCGCCCACCTCGCCGAGCGCCCGGTGACGCGGCTCTCGGGCGGCGAGCGCCAATTGGTGCTGGTCGCCCGGGCCCTCGCCCAGGAGCCGCGCATCGTGGTCCTCGACGAGCCGACGGCGAGCCTCGACTTCGGCAACCAGGGCCGGGTGATGGCCGAGATCCTGCGCCTGCGCGCCGACGGGCTCGGCCTCCTCTTCACCACCCACGACCCCAACCAGGCCGCCCGCTACGCCGACCGGGCGCTCCTCCTGCGCGGCGGCTTGGCCCTCGCCGCCGGCCCGGTGGCGGAGGTGCTGGACGCCCCCGCCCTGAGCCGGCTCTACGGCGCGCCGGTCGAGGAGGTGCGGGACGCCGGCACCGGCGCGCGAGCCTTCCTGCCGGGATAGGCGTCAGCGCGGCGCCAGAGCCGTGGCGGTCTCGGCGGCCCGGGCGAGGTTGACGAACTCAACCCGGTAGCCGAACGGGTCCTCGCCCCGGGCTTCGGCGGCGAGGCGCACCGCGTCGGCGAAGCGGGCCCGTAGAGGTGCCGCCGCGCAGGATCTCGCTGCAGCCGGCGCTCGAGAGCGGGAAACCGGCCCGCGAGGCCCGCACCCCACGGTCCCCCCACCGATGGCCGCCCCCGCCGCGCTGGCGTTTCCCGGCGCAAGGGTTACATGACCCGGAGAGACGATCCGCGGATGAGGAGCGAGGCGACGTGGCGATCACCCGGGACGACGTGCTGAAGGCGCTCGCGGGCGTGACGGTCGATGCGGCGGGGACCAGCCTGCCGGCCTCCGGCCGCCTGTCGGAGATCGTCATCGATCCTTCGGGCCGGGTGGTCTTCTCGATCGGCATCGCGCCGCCGGAGGCCAAGGCCTTCGAGGCGGTGCGGCAGGCGGCCGAGATCGCGGTCCTGAAAGTTCCCGGCGTCAAGGCGGCGCTCGCGAGCCTCACCGCCGAGCGCGGACCGAGTGCCGGACCTGGTGCCGGCCGGGCCCCGCGCCCCGCCGCGCCCGGCCCCCAGGGTGGCGCTCAGGGCGGTCCCCGGCCCGGCCCGGCCCTGCCGGGCGTGCGCCACATCGTGGCGGTGGCCTCGGGCAAGGGCGGCGTCGGCAAATCGACCACCGCCTGCAACCTCGCCCTGGCGCTTCGGGCGCAAGGTCTCAAGGTCGGCCTGCTCGACGCCGACATCTACGGCCCCTCGGTCCCGAAGCTCTTCGGCCTCGACCGCAAGCCGGAGACGATCAACACGCCGCAAGGCCAGCGCATCGTGCCGCTCAACGGCTACGGCCTCGCGGTGATGTCGATCGGCTTCCTGATCTCCGCCGACACGGCGATGATCTGGCGCGGCCCGATGGTGCAATCGGCCCTGACCCAGCTCCTGCGCGAGGTCGCCTGGGGCGAGCTCGACGTCTTGATCGTCGACATGCCCCCCGGCACCGGCGACGCGCAGCTGACGCTGGCGCAGGCGACGCCCCTGGCCGGGGCGGTGATCGTCTCGACGCCGCAGGACCTCGCGCTGATCGACGCGCGCCGGGCGGTGACGATGTTCCGCCGGGTCGAGGTGCCGATCCTCGGCGTGGTCGAGAACATGGCGACCTTCGTCTGCCCGCATTGCGGCGGCACCTCGCACATCTTCGGCCATGGCGGCGCCCGCCACGAGGCCGAGACCCTCGGCGTGCCGTTCCTCGGCGAGGTGCCGCTCAACATGACGATCCGCGAATCCTCCGATTCCGGCCGTCCCGTCGTGGCGGTCGATCCGGACGGGCCGCAGGCCGCCGCCTACCGGGCGATCGCCGCCAGCCTCTGGGCCAATCTCAGCGGCGGCGCCGGCCCGCGCCCGGCGCCCCGGATCGTGATCGAGTGAGCGCGTCCCCGACCCTCGGGGTGATCCTGGCCGGCGGGCTCTCCCGCCGGATGGGCGGCGGCGACAAGCCGCTGCTCCGGCTCGGCGGCAGGACCTTGCTCGAGCGGGTGGCCGAGCGGCTGCGGCCGCAATGCTCTGCCGGCCTGATCCTCAACGCCAACGGCGATGCAGGCCGGTTTCGCGCCTTCACGGGCTTCGTGGTGCCGGATTCGGTGCCCGACGCGCCGGGGCCGCTCGCCGGCGTGCTCGCCGCCCTCGATTTCTGCGCCGCGCACCGCCCGGACGTGGCTTACGTCGCGAGCGTCGCCGGCGACACGCCGTTCCTGCCGGACGACTTCGTCGCTCGCCTGCACGCGGCGCGTGCCCGCGACGGCGTGGACATGGCGGTCGCGGCCTCCGGCGGGCAGCTGCACTTCGTCAACGGATTGTGGGCGGTGTCCTTGCGCCACGACCTGCGGGCGGCCCTGGTGGAGCGGGGCCTGCGGCGGGTCGGCATGTGGATCGCCCGGCACAACGCGGCGGAGGCGGCCTGGGAGACCGAGCCGGTGGACCCGTTCCTGAACCTCAACACGCCGGCGGACTTTGCCGCAGCGGAGCGGCTGGTGGCAGGCGAGGGTCGAACGCCGATTCAGTAAGGCACTGGTTTCCCCCTCCCCCTCTGCGGGTGAGGGTGTCCCGCGGAGCGGGCCGGGCGAGGGGACGCCGCTTCCGGAGAGGTCGCGACCATCCTGACGGGCGCCGTCTGGATCAGCGTCGCGCCGGCTCTCTTGCGGGACTTCGTCCCGGCCCGGCCCCTGCTGACGCCGGGACCACCCTCCCCCGCAGAAGGGGGAGGGTTCAAGTGCAGGCTTACGCCTCGACGCGCATCGACGTGATGGTGTCGGGATCGCGCACCGGCTCGCCGCGCTTGATCTGGTCGATCACCTCCATGCCCTCGACCACCTTGCCCCACACCGTGTACTGGCGGTCGAGGAACTTGGCGTCGCCGAAGCAGATGAAGAACTGCGAGTTGGCCGAGTGCGGGAAGTTGGTGCGGGCCATCGAGCAGGTGCCGCGCACGTGCGGCTCGGCGTTGAACTCGGCCTTCAGGTCCGGCAGGTCGGAGCCGCCGGTGCCGGTGCCGGTCGGGTCGCCGGTCTGGGCCATGAAGCCGTCGATGACGCGGTGGAACGGCACGCCGTCGTAGAAGCCCTGCTGCGAGAGGGTCTTGATCCGCTCGACGTGGTTGGGGGCGAGGTCGGGGCGCAGTTCGATGACCACGCGGCCCTTGCTGGTCTCCATCACGAGTCGGTTGCTGTCGGTCATGGTCGGTCTCCTTGATTCGGACCAGAGTAGACGAAACGCAGGGCGATGGGACGCCCCGCGACGGCGCCGCCGAGCCCCGCCGTCAGCCGCGCCGGGGTGCAGCGGGCGAGGGACGAGACAGTCTCGGCGACGAGGGCGGTGCGGCGCTCATCCGCGACGCGCGCGAAGGTGATCCGCGGCGTGCCCTGAAGGCTCCCGTCCCGCCGCAGGGCGAAGCGCGCGGTGATCGCGGCGGCCCCGAGGCCGGCCGGCGGGCGCCAGCAGGCGGCGAGCCGGGGATAGAGCGCCACGAGGGTGTCGACGAGGGTGTCGGCGGCCCCCGGCGGCGGGCTCGCCACCGGCACCCGCACGGTCGCCCGCAGGGTCGTCGGCAGCGAGAGCACCGAGGGGTTGTCATAGACGTCGAACTGCGCGGCGGCGTGCGAGGCCGAGACAGTCAGCGCGAGGCCGGCCGAGATTCCGCTCGACACGATTCCGCTCGACGAGCGCCCGCCGCGCAAGGCCTTACTGGCCGTCCTGCGCCAGGCTCATCCGGACGATCTTGTCCGGGCTCTGCACGGTGCCGTTCTGGGCCGACGAGCCCTTCTTGATCTTGTCGACCACGTCCATGCCCGAGGTCACCTCGCCCACCACCGTGTACTGGTTGTTGAGGAACGAGGCGTCGCCGAAGCAGATGAAGAACTGGGAATTGGCCGAGTTCGGGTCCTGCGAGCGGGCCATGCCGACGGTGCCGCGCTTGAACGGCGCCTTGGAGAACTCCGCCGGGATGTTCGGCAGGTCGGACTTGCCCATGCCGGTGCCGGTCGGGTCGCCGGTCTGGGCCATGAAGCCGTCGATGACGCGGTGGAAGACGATGCCGTTGTAGAAGCCGCGCTTCGTCAGCGTCTTGATCTGCTGGACGTGCTTGGGTGCGAGGTCGGGGCGCAGCTGGATGGTGACGCGGCCGTCCTTGGTGTCGAGATAGACGGTGTTCTGGTCGGGCGCGGCGCTCGCCGGGGCGGCGAAGCCGAACGCGGCGACGGACAGCGCCAGGGCTGCGAGCCAACGGATCATGGATGTCTCCTGGGAGTGGGGCGCCCGCGTCAGGCGGACGGGGCGAAGCGGGCCGCGAGGCGGTCGGCCACCGCCGCGGGCACGAAGGGCCGCACGTCGCCGCCCATGGCGGCGATCTGGCGGACCAGGGTGGCGGTGATCGGCCGCACGCCGGTCGAGGCCGGCAGGAACACGGTCTGCACCTCCGGCGCCATGGCGCCGTTCATGCCGGCGAGCTGCATCTCGTAATCGAGATCGGTGCCGTCGCGCAAACCGCGGATGAACAGGCTGGCGCCGTGCCGGCGCGCCGCCGCCACCGCGAGGTCGGCGAAGCTGACCACCTCGAGCACCGTCCCGGTCTCCGCGGCGAGCGGGCCGCAGGTGATCCGGATCAGATCCGTACGCTCCTCGGCGGAGAAGAGCGGGGTCTTGCCCGGATGCACGCCGATCGCCACGACGAGGCGGCCGACCAGGCGGCAGGCCTGGCGCACCACGTCGAGATGGCCGTTGGTCACCGGATCGAAGGAGCCGGCATAGAGCGCGGTGCGGTTCATCGTGGTCCCCCGTAGAGCATTTTTGGGATCAACGGAACCGTCCGTCCCGTCATCGGCGTCACTCGGCCGGTCTCACTCGGCCGGCCTCACGTGGCCCGCCTCACTTGGCCCGCCTCACTTGGTCACGGCGCCGACGAGCGGCCCGAGCGGCCGGCTCAGATCCTGCCGGCCGAGCGAGGGGGCGTAGAGGCTCGACACGCTGCCGTCGAGGAAGAGCGCGTTGGGGCAGCCGAGCGCGTCGCGGAACAGCCGCGCGAAGGCCCCGAAGCTCACCGGCGCCTCCGAGATCGCGAACACCGCACTGTGCCCGTCCGGCCGCACGCCGACGCCGTTGCGGATCTTCTGCGAGGGCCCGTCCTCGGAGATCTTGGGATGGATGCGGTTGTTGATCACCAGCATCGGGCCGGACTGGGTCGCGAACTCGGCCCGGGGATGGGCCTTGAGGTAGCGGCCGGTCTCGAGCACGCCGGCCCGGTCGCCGGCGACGTAGAACACGCCGTTCGGCTTCAGGTGAAAGTTGCCCGGGCCGTTGGCGGTGTTGGCCGATTTCAGCTCGCGCCCGTCCTCGACGTAGAGGCCCACGGGAGCGAGGCCGGTATCGTACATGCCGGCATTCATCGCGAAGGCGAGGTTCGCGCCCTGCTGCCCGGCGAGCCGCGAAAGCGAGCCGTAGGGCAGGCCGTCGGGCCCGCGCCAGAAAAGCTTCACCCGGGCGCGCCGCAGGTCGACGGTGCAGACGGCATAGGCCTGGCCCTCGTGGCTCTGCGACCGGCAGGACACGCCGGAGGAGGCGACGTTCGGAGCGGACGCGGTCGCCAGGGCGGGCGCGGCCGGTGCCGCCGGCGCAGGTCCGGCGCCGAGGCATGTTGCGCCAAACCACGACGCGCCGAGCAGCCATGCCCCGATCCGTCCCGCTCTTCCCACCATGGACCTCTCCGCATACCGGCTCCCGCGACCGGCCTTTCGGGGTACCGGTATAGGGCGATCGTGACGTTTTGCAGCATGAACCGAACCAGAGCGTCGGCGTTTCGAAAACACGGGGGTTCGCGATATCTCGTGCTCAGGGAGATCGGGTCATGAAGGGCATGTTGGCGGCGTCTGTGGCCCTCGCGGGCGCCCTGCTGGTGGTGCCGGCCACGGCCGAGGCGCGCGGCTTCGGCGGCGGCGGGTTCCATGGCGGCGGCTTCCATGGTGGAGGTTTTCGGGGCGGCGGGTTCGGCGGCGGCGGGTTCCGCGGCGGCTTCGGCGGCGGCGGGTTCCGCGGCGGGTTCGCAGGCGGCGGGTTCCGCGGCGGCTTCGGCGGCTACCGCGGCGGCTTCGGCGGCTACCGGGGCGGCTTCGGCGGCTATCGGACCGCGGGCTTCGGCGGATGGCGCGGCGGCTATGGCGGCTGGCGCGGCGGTTACGGCGGATGGCGCGGCGGTTACGGCTACCGCCGCGGCTTCGGCTGGGGGGCGGCGGGCCTCGGGCTCGGCGTCGGCCTCGGCCTCGCGGCGGCCACGGCCTACCCGTACTACGGCGGCTACGGCTACGGCTACGCCCCGGTCGGCTATTACGGCGGCTACGATTACGGCTATGGCGGCGGCTGCTACGAGGTGCCCCGCGTGCGCTGGACGCCGTGGGGCTACCGCCGCGTCCTCGTGACCCGCTGCTACTGACGGGGACCGCACGGACAGGACGGGGCCGCCCGCGCCAGGGCGGCCCTTTTTCGTGACGGCAGAGCCTATCAGTTCCGGCGCCCTGCCGCCTCCTCGCGCCGCATCGGCATGGCGTCGATGGTGGCGAAGAGCCGCTCGGCCGGGATCGGCTCCTCGGCGACGAGCTTCGCCCCGCCGTCCTTGCCGACCAGCACCGCCCGGAAACCCGTCGCCGGCAGGCCGAGGCGGCGGCGCAACGCAGCGGCCTCCCTCCCCTCGCCGATCGCCCGCACCACCACGAGGTCGCGCTCGCGCATCCCCGCCCCGGCCGCCTCGGCGATGCGCGCTTGCGCGCTTGCACGGGGATCGTCGGCGGCGGCCGCGATCACCAGCACCCGGGACGTCCAGCGGTAGCGGTCGAGGTCGGACCCGGCGGAGGCGGCCGGCAGGGACGCCGCGAGCAGGAGCGTGCCGGCGAGGAGCGTGGCAAGGAACGAAGACGGGGGCATGCCGAACCCTTTCGCGGTGACGCCGGACGGGCCGGCGCAGCTCTTGGCAGGTAAGGCTCCGACAAACTCCGGCCAGCGCGGCGTTGACGCGCGGGGCCCTCCTTCCCAAGTGCGACGGAACCGAGCGTGGCCGAGAGGCCCCCGGCCCGAAAGCCCCGAGGACAACCTCAAGGGAGGTCCCGCATGTCCGACGTGAACCGCCGCATCGTCCTGGCGTCCCGGCCCCACGGCGAGCCGAATCCGGCCCATTTCCGCGTCGAGCGCGGGACGGTGCCGGTCGCGCATGACGGCGAAGTGCTGCTGCGCAACCGCTATCTCTCCCTCGATCCCTACATGCGCGGCCGGATGAGCGCGGCGAAATCCTACGCCAAGCCGGTCGAGATCAACGACGTCATGGTCGGCGCCACGGTGGCGGAGGTGGTGGCCTCGCACCATCCGGGCTTCTCGGTCGGCGACACGGTCCTGGCCTATGGCGGCTGGCAGGACTTCTCGGTGTCCAACGGCCAGGGCCTGCGCAAGCTCGACCCCGCCTCGGCCCCCGTCACCACGGCGCTCGGGGTGCTGGGCATGCCCGGCATGACCGCCTATACGGGCCTCCTCACCATCGGGGCGCCCAAAGCCGGCGAGACCGTGGTGGTGGCCGCCGCCACCGGCCCGGTCGGCTCGCTCGTCGGCCAGATCGCCAAGCTCAAAGGCGCCCGGGCGGTCGGCATCGCCGGCGGGGCCGACAAGTGCCGATACCTCACGGAGGAGCTCGGCTTCGACGCGGCGGTGGACCACCGCTCCGGCGACCTGCCCGGCGCGCTGGCGGCGGCCTGCCCGGGCGGCATCGACGTCTATTTCGAGAATGTCGGCGGCCCGGTGTTCGACGCGGTGCTGCCGCTCCTCAACGACTTCGCCCGCATCCCGGTCTGCGGCCTCGTCGCCAACTACAACATGACCGAGCTGCCCCCCGGACCCGACCGGGTGCCGGCGGTGATGCGCGCGGTGCTGAGCAAGCGCCTGACCTTCCGCGGCTTCATCGTCTGGGACTTCGCCGACCAGGAGCAGGCCTTCCTCTCCGATGTCGGCCAGTGGCTGCGCGAGGGCCGCGTGCGGTACCGCGAGGACGTCGTCGACGGGCTGGAGAGCGCACCGGAGGCGTTCATCGGCCTGCTCAAGGGCCGCAACTTCGGCAAGCTGGTGGTGAAGCTTTAGGTTCACACGAAGCCGGAGGCTTCACGCGACGCTTCAGGCATCACTCGTCCGGGGGGCGCCGCGCCAGCGCCCGCAGCGCCCCCCGGAAGCTGCGCACGTCCTGCTCGGTCATCGCCATGCGGTGGAACATGTCGCGCATGTTGCGGATCATCCCGTCGCGCTTGGCCGGCGGGTAGTAGCCGGCGGCGTCCAGCTCGGCCTCCAGGCTCTCGAACAGCGCGATCACGGCCTCCCGCGGCGCCGGACCCGAGCGCATGCTCCCTGAGAAGGGCAGCACCGCCTGCCCGGCCGCCCGGCGCCACTCATAGGCGACGAGGAGCACGCTCTGGGCGAGGTTGAGCGAGGAATGCTCCGGATCGACCGGGAAGGTGACGATGGCATCGGCCAGCGACACCTCGTCGTTCGACAGCCCGACCCGCTCGCGTCCGAACAGGATGCCGACCCGCTCACCAGCGGACAGCCGTCCGGCCGCCTCCGCCAGCCCCTCGTCGGGCCCGAAGACCCGCTTCATCTGCCCGCGCTCCCGCGCCGTGGTGGCGAGGACGTATTGAAGGTCGCCCAGAGCCTCGGCGACGGTGGCGAAGATCTTCGCTCCGTCGAGGACGTGGGTGGCGCTCGACGCCGTCTCGCGCACGCCCTTCATCGGCCAGCCACCCTTGGGATTGACGATCCGCAGCGCGTCGAGCCCGAAATTTCCCATCGCGCGGGCGGTCATGCCGATATTCTCGGCGAGCTGGGGCTCGACCAGGATGATGACGGGGCGGTTCGGCGAAGGATCGGTCATAGGGCAGTATCGAGGGGCGGTGTCGAGTGGGACGGATCGCCGGCACATAGGGCCTCTTGCTCGGATCGCGAAGGGGCCTCGCGCCGGCCGGGGAACCCACCGGCCCCGTCCGGCGTTCTCGACACGGACCTCCTTGCAGCCCCGGTGCCCCCGCGCCGGGGCTTTTTTCGTGACAACCGGCGAAAGCCATTCGGCCCCGGCGCTTCCCCCTGTTTGTGCAGCGCGCTATGACCGCGCCACGGCCGGCCGCGTCGCTTCAAGCGGGCGTGCGGGCGGCCCCCGGATCACGGAAGGCTGGATCAGACATGGCGAAGATCAAGGTGGCGAACCCCGTCGTCGAGCTCGACGGCGACGAGATGACCCGGATCATCTGGCAGTCCATCAAGGACAAGCTGATCCATCCCTATCTCGACATCCCGCTCGATTATTACGACCTCGGAGTCGAGCATCGCGACGCCACCAACGACAAGGTGACGATCGAGGCCGCCGAGGCGATCAAGAAGCACGGCGTCGGCGTGAAGTGCGCCACCATCACCCCGGACGAGGCTCGGGTGAAGGAGTTCAACCTCAAGGAGATGTGGAAGTCGCCGAACGGCACGATCCGCAACATCCTCGGCGGCGTGATCTTCCGCGAGCCGATCATCTGCCGCAACGTGCCGCGCCTGGTGCCGGGCTGGACCCAGCCGATCGTCGTCGGCCGCCACGCCTATGGCGACCAGTACCGCGCCACCGACTTCAAGGTGCCGGGCAAGGGCCGCCTCACCGTCAAGTTCGAGGGCGAGGACGGTACCGTCATCGAGCGCGAGGTGTTCAAGTTCCCGGGCGCCGGCGTCGCCCTGTCGATGTACAACCTCGACGAGTCGATCCGCGATTTCGCCCGCGCGTCGATGAATTACGGCCTGGCCCGCAAGTTCCCGGTCTACCTCTCGACCAAGAACACCATCCTCAAGGCCTATGACGGCCGGTTCAAGGACATCTTCGAGGAGGTGTACGAGGCCGAGTTCAAGTCGCGGTTCCAGTCGGCCGGCATCACCTACGAGCACCGCCTGATCGACGACATGGTCGCCTCGGCCCTGAAGTGGTCCGGCGGCTACGTCTGGGCGTGCAAGAACTACGACGGCGACGTGCAGTCGGACACCGTGGCGCAGGGCTTCGGCTCGCTCGGCCTGATGACCTCGGTGCTGCTCACCCCCGACGGCCAGACCGTCGAGGCCGAGGCCGCGCACGGCACGGTGACCCGCCACTACCGCGAGCACCAGAAGGGCAAGGAGACCTCGACCAACTCGATCGCGTCGATCTTCGCCTGGACCCGCGGCCTGTCGCACCGCGCCAAGCTCGATTCCAACGCCGATCTCGCCAAGTTCGCCGAGACCCTGGAGAAGGTCTGCGTCGACACCGTCGAGGCCGGCTTCATGACCAAGGATCTCGCCCTGCTGGTCGGCCCCGACCAGAAGTGGCTCTCGACCACCGGCTTCCTCGACAAGATCGACGAGAACCTGAAGGCCGCGATGGCGGTCTGAGGCGAAGGGGCGGCCGGGCATCCGGCCGGCCTGCCGACCCTGAAACATCGTTCCCCGCGGCCGCGGCGCCGCGGGGAGCCCGTCACGCGCCTTTGACCACCAGCGTCAGCGCCGCCGCGTAGCCCCCGCCCTCCGGGTGGATCTCCGCGATGCCGCGCCCCTCGGGGTCGTCCTGGCGCAGGAGGACGTCCCGGCCATTGCCGATCCGGCCGCGCCGGGCGCGGCCCGCATAGGCGGGTCCCGCATACACCGCCTCGCTCACCGCGTCCGGGAAGTAGATCTGGCCCGTCAGCGCCGTCCGCCCGGCGAGAATCACCTTCACGTGCAGGTGGGGCGTGCGGCCCGGATACCAGCCCGGATAGATCGTCCGGAACGCCACCCGGCCGGCCGCGTCGGCGACCTGCGTGCCGCGCAGGAAGGTCCGGCCGACGGTCGACGCGCCCCGGTCGCCCTGATCGCGATAGCCCGAATAGCGTCCTTGCGCGTCCGCGTGCCAGAGATCGATGCGGGCCGCCGGCAGGGCGACGCAGTCCCGCAACGTCACGACCTGCAGGCTCACCCGAAGGGGCGTGCCGTCCCGGTCCTCCCGGATGTCCGACCGCAGCAGGCGCGGATCGAGGTAGAACGGCCCTTCCACCGCCTGCGGGGTCAGGAGGCAGGTTGCCCGCGCCGGCTGGGGCGCCAGGAGGCCGGCCGCGAGGGTGCCGATCATCACGCGGCGCGTCGGGCGATGCGGCATCGGCTCCTCCCATTGTCCCGCCGGCGCGGCGGCGGCGCGCCTCAGCTCACCCCGGTCGGCCCGTCGAGCACCGCCCGCACCCGGCGCGCCAGCTCCATCCGCCGATAGGGCTTGTTGATGAGCTCGAACTCGCTGCCGCCGGCATCGGTGCGTTCCAGCGAGGCCTCGGCGTAGCCGGTGGTGAGCAGCACCTTGAGGCGCGGCTGGCGGCGGCGCGCCTCGCGCGCCAGCATCACGCCGTTCATGCCGCCGGGCATGATCAGGTCGGAGAACAAGAGGTCGACCTTGTCGCCGCCGTCGAGGAGCTCGAGGGCCTGGCGGCCGTCGGTGGCGAGCAGGGTGCTGTAGCCGAAATCGCGCAGGATCGCCCGGGCGAGCTCGGCGACGTCGCGGCGGTCGTCGACGATCAGGATCGTCTCGGTGCCGGCGCGCTGCAGCCCGCGGGTGCCGGGGCCGGGGGCCGGCCGCTCCTCGCTGTCGGCCATCGGGAAGTAGAGCCGGACGGTGGTGCCGTGGCCGGCCCGCGATTCGATCACCACGGTGCCGCCGGACTGCTTGGCGAAGCCGTACACCATGGCGAGGCCGAGACCCGTGCCGCGGCCCTCCTCCTTGGTGGTGAAGAACGGCTCCATCACCCGCGCCAGGATCTCCGGCGGCATGCCGAGGCCGGTATCGGTCACCGACACCGACACGTAGCGGCCGACCTGCGGCAGGCCCGAAGGCAGCTCGTCGGCGGTGAAGACGTGGTTCTCGGTCCGGATCGTCACGGTGCCGCCGCCCGGCATCGCGTCGCGGGCATTGATCAGGATGTTGAGCAACGCGACCTCGGTCTGGGTCGGGTCGAGGCGGGCGTTCCACAATCCTTCCGCGAGCTCGGCCTCGACGGCGATCCCCTCGCCGAGGGTGCGGCCGGCGAGGTCGCGCATCCCCTCGACCAGGTTGTTGAGGTTCACCGCCCGTCCGTCGAGGCGCTGCTTGCGGGCGAAGGCGAGCAGCTGCTGGGTCAGGGTGGTGGCGCGCTCGGCGGCGTTGCGGATGTTGTCGACCGCCCGGGTCATCCGGCGCGGATCGGCGGTCGGATCCTCGAGGCCCGATTGCAGGATGTCGACGTAGCCGACCACCACCTGCAGCAGGTTGTTGAAGTCGTGCGCGATGCCGCCGGTGAGCTGGCCCAGGGCCTCCATCTTCTGCGACTGGCGCAGGGCCTCCTCGGCGTCGCGCCGGCGCGACACGTCGAGCTGCGAGCCGAAGAAATAGACCAGCTCGCCGGTCGAATCGTAGACCGGCGAGATGAACAGCGCGTTCCAGAAGGTCGAGCCGTTCTTGCGGTAGTTCAGGATCTCGGTGGCGATCTCCTTCCGCTCCGCGATGGCGCGGCGCACCTCCGAGACCGTCTCGCGGTCGGTCTCGGGCCCTTGCAGGAAGCGGCAATTGCGGCCGACCAGTTCCTCGGGCGCGTAGCCGGTCATCGCCCGGAAGGCCTGGTTGGCGAAGATGATCGGGTTGTCCGGCAGGCGCGGATCGGTGACGATCATCGGCATCCGCGTCATCTCGACGGCGGCAAAGAAGATGTCGCTGTGGTGGTTCGAGACGTCGGTGGGCACGTCCGCCACGGTCGGCCGGGTTCCGAGTTCGGTCGGCGTTCGCTTCACACTCATCGTCGCTCCGGTGGCCCGCTGACCGAATCCCGTATCCGCATGGGATCCTACACCCAGCGCCCCTGCACAACGGTCAAAGCGGCAACCGCGACCGGGCGTCGCTCCGGGACTGGGATAGGACAGGCGACGCAAGGTTGCAATCGCCCCCGCGGCGGCGAACGGGCGAGCAGGCGGCGGCTCAGATCCGGGGAACGACCGTCGCGACTGAAATCCCCCACCATACCGCAGCGCGTGGACTTGATCCCGGACGCCGCAACACCATCAGGGAAGGATGTTGCGGATGGACTATGCTCTTACAAAGGGGATGGCGCCGGGTCTCTGCTTCCTCTCATGGGAGACCGCGATCGGGTCCGGCCTCCCGGCGGCGCTACCGGATCGGCCTGCCCTTGCGGCGAGCTGCCCGCACCGTCCCGCTCAGGCCGCCTCGCGCCGCGTCTCGCGGGCCTCCTGGGCGCCCGAGAGCGTCAGGGCGGCGTCGAGGGCGTCGCTGATCGTGGTGACCAGGATGTCGGCGGAGGTCGCCCGGCGCAGGCGGTCGCGGCCGGCCGGGTCGCGCTCGCGCCAGACCGCCACCATCACCCGCACGCCCGGGATCGCCCGCCGGGCGAGGCGGGCGGCGAGCCGGATGTGGGAGGTGCTGATCGGCTCGATATAGGAGAGGCAGACCAGGGCGATGCCGGCGGTGTCCGGCCGCTCGCCCCGGGCGAGCGCCTCCTGGCTGGTGAGGCGGGCGTTGAGGCCGTGACGCCCAAGCACCTGGGCCAGCATGCCGGCGGCAGCGGCATCGAACGGTCCGCGGCTCGCCACCACCAGCACCGGGGTGGGCCCGCGCCAGGCCGGCGCCAGATCCTCCGGCCGGCGCACGATGGCGGTGGCGGCCCGGTCCGGCCCGACCGCCGCCACGGTCGCCTCGACCTCGGCGCTGCGGACCGCCGACGCTCCCTTGCGCACCGGCAGCGTGCCCAGCGTCGTCACCACGGTCTCGATCGCCTGGCCGACCGCCTGCTGGCGGTCGGCGGCCAGAGCCCCGCTCGCCCGGTCGTTCTGGGCGAGCCGCAGGCCGCCGAGCGCGATCTCGTCGTAATAGGTGGCCAGCGCCCGCTCCTTCAGCACCTGGCGCGCCTTGTCGATCGCCTCGAGGGGGTCGCCCGCCAGCATCCGCTGGTAGAAGATCTCGGAGGGGGCGAGCGCCGGCCGGTCGCCCAGCATCACGTCGAGGAAGGCCAGGCGCTCGACGTGGCGGCCGAGCACCACCAGGCAGACGGTGATCGGGGTGGCGAGCACCAGCCCGACCGGCCCCCACAGGAAGGTCCACAGGGTCGCGGCCAGGATCACCGCCACCGGCGACAGGCCGGTCGAGTGGCCGTAGAGCAGCGGCTCGACGACGTGGCCGGCAATCGGCTCGACGACCGCGAACAGCACCACCGTCGCGATCAGCATCGACCAGCCCGGATCGACCGCCGCGGCGAGGAGCAGCGGGAAGGCCATGCCGATCACCGCGCCGATATAGGGCACGAAGCGCAGGATCGCCGCGAGCACGCCCCAGAGGATCGGGCTCGGCACGCCGATCAGCCACAAGCCGACTGCGATCACCACCCCGAAGGCGAGGTTGAGCCCGGCCTGGGCGAGGAAGAAGCGCGACAGCCGCGCCACCGCATCGTCCATCGCCGCCGTGGTGGCGCGCAGGTCGCCGGAGCCGGCGAGCCGGATCGCGCGGTTGCGCAGGTCCTCGCGCTGAGCGAGGAAGAACAGGGTGAAGAGCAGGATCAGCCCGATCGTGGCGAGCGGGTGCAGAACCGGCGCCACGACGCTGCCGAGGGTGGCGAGCAGACCCGCCTTCGGCTCGCGCACCTCGACCAGCATCGGCTTCTCGGCATCCCCAGGGCCGCGCGGCTTGGCGGGCTCCGGCGGCTGCAGGTCCTGGCTCAGGTCCTGCACCGCCTGAAACAGCCGCTCCAGGGTGGCGCCGCCGCCGGCCTGGGACCGCAGGGCCCCGATCTTCTCGCGCATCGTGACGGTGTAGCGCGGCAGGTCGGCGGCGAGCTGCGACGCCTCGTTGGCGATCAGGAGGCCGAGGCCCCCGATCCCCCCGAAGGTCGCCAGAACGACGACCAGCACGGCGAGCGAGCGCGGCAGGCGCCGGCGCTGCAATCCCCGCACCGCCGGGGCGAGCACGAAGCTCAGCAGCACCGCCAGGGTGATCGGCATCAAGACGTCGCGTCCGAGCGACAGGATGGCGCCGATCGCCAGCACCAGCAGGCAGGTCGCCAGCGCCGTGAAGACAGGCATCGCGTCGCGCAGGCGGCGCGCCGTCACGGGATCGTCGATCATCGGCCTCGCACCCGCCGCTTCTGTCGTTTCTAGGGAGTGGGCGGCGTGCCGAGGGCGGCGCCGATCTGGGTCAGGAGCTTCGAGAAGTCGACGGGCTTCGGGTGGTAGTCGTCGCAGCCGGCCTGGATCACCTTCTCGCGGTCGCCCGACATGGCGTGGGCGGTGAGCGCGATGATCGGGATCCGGGCGGTCTCGGCGTCGGACTTGAGCGCGCGGGCCGCCGACCAACCGTCGAGCACCGGCAGGTTCATGTCGAGCAGGATGATGTCGGGCCGGCTGGTGCGGGCCTTCATCACCCCCTCCTCGCCGTCATGGGCGAGCACCACCTCGTAGCCCCGCCGCTTGAGCCGCCGGGAGAGGAAATCCCAGATCTCCTCATGGTCCTCGACGAGAAGGATTTTCGCCACCGCCCCCACTCCACGCTCGCACGAGCCCGAAGGGCGGCCGGATCGGCCGCCCCTGGCATCGCGCCTGTTCGACAGGCCCTCACACACGCCCGCCCGCCGCCGACGCAGTGGACGGGCGGAGCATTGCAGGCCCACTAAGGTGGGCAGGCCCGCCCGGATGTCACCCCTCCGGCGACAACCCAAACGCCACGCATTCGGATTCCGCCCGCTCGAAGGCCTGGATCACGTGCTGGTAGGAGCGCCAGGTCTCGCTCGCATGGTCCACGTCGGTGGGGCGCAGCACGAACATCAGCATCGAGCGGCCGGTAACCGCGTAGGTGTCGCCCACGGGGAACCGGGCGAGGTCCTGGGTGTCGGGCAGGTTGGTGTCGAGCACCCGCATCCAGGCATCGCCCCCCACCACCTCCGGCAGGGTGAACTCGACCACGTCGTGATAGGCGTTGAACAGCAGCATCAGGGTCGCCTCGCCCCCGCGCCGGTGGATGCCGCTCGATTGCGCCCGGCCGTCGAGGACGACGGCGAGGGAGCGGGCGCCGCCGTCGTTCCAGTTCTCCGGGGTCATCTCGGTCCCGGCGGGGGTGAGCCAGCTCACGTCCTTGACGCCGAGCTCGGCGTCGAAGGCGCCGGTGAGGAAGCGCCCCCGGCTCAGCATCGGCAGGGACTTGCGCAGGATCAGCAGGCGCTGGGTGAACTCGGCGAGGTCCCGCTCGTCCTCGCCGATCGCCTCCCAGTCGATCCAGGAGATCTCGTTGTCCTGGCAATAGGCGTTGTTGTTGCCCTTCTGGGTGCGGGCGAACTCGTCGCCGGCGAGCAGCATCGGGGTGCCGCGCGACAGGAGCAGTGTCGCCAGCAGGTTGCGCATCTGGCGCAGGCGCACGGCGCGGATCTCGGGATCGTCGGTCGGTCCCTCGGCGCCGTAATTGTAGGACAGGTTGTGGGAGTGGCCGTCCCGGTTGTCCTCACCGTTCGCGGAATTATGCTTCTCGTTGTACGAGACCGTATCGGCGAGAGTGAAGCCGTCATGGGCGGTGATGAAGTTCACCGAGGCCCAGGGGCGCCGGCCGCGCTTGTTGAACTTGTCGGCCGAGCCGGTGAGGCGCGAGGCGAGCGCCGGGAGCAGGCCCTCGTCGCCCTTCCAGTAGCCCCGCACCTCATCGCGAAAACGGTCGTTCCACTCGGCCCAGCCGGGCGGGAAGCCGCCGACCTGATAGCCGCCCGGGCCGCAATCCCACGGCTCGGCGATCAGCTTGACCGAGGACAGGACCGGGTCCTGGCGGCAGGAATCGAGGAAGCCGCCGCCCTCGTCGAAGCCGTAGGGCTCGCGGCCGAGGATCGTCGCGAGGTCGAAGCGGAAGCCGTCGACCCGCATCTCGGTCGCCCAGTAGCGGAGGGAATCCGTCACCATCTGCAGCACCCGCGGATGCGAGAGGTTGACGGTGTTCCCCGTCCCGGTGTCGTTGATGTAGTAGCGCTTCTGGTCCGGCAGCAGCCGGTAGTACGAAGCGTTGTCGATCCCCTTGAACGACAGGGTCGGGCCCTTCTCGTTGCCCTCGGCGGTGTGGTTGTAGACCACGTCGAGGATCACCTCGAGGCCGGCCCCGTGCATGCGGGCCACCATCTCCTTGAACTCGGAGAAGGCGAAGTCCGGCACGGCGGCGTAGCGGCGGGCGGGGGCGAAGAACGAGAGGGTGTTGTACCCCCAGTAATTCACCAGGTCCTTCTCGAGCAGGTAGCTGTCGTTGACGAAGGAGTGGATCGGCAGCAGCTCGACCGAAGTGACGCCGAGGCTGCGGATATAGGCCAACACCTCGGGGGTGCCGAGGCCCGCATAGGTGCCGCGCAGGCGCTCGGGCACCGCCGGGTGCAGCTTGGTGAAGCCCTTGACGTGGGTCTCGTAGAAGACCGTCTTGTCCCAGGGGACGTTCGGCTTCTGGTCGCGGCCCCAGGTGAAGGCGGGGTCGATCACCCGGCACTTGCGGGTGAAGGGGGCGCTGTCGCGGGTGTCGAAGGTGGTGTCGTCGCCGCTCTCCATCACGTAGCCGAACAGGGCCGGGTTCCAGGTGACGGAGCCGACGAGCGCCTTGGCGTAGGGGTCGAGGAGCAGCTTGTTCGGGTTGAAGCGGTGGCCGGCCTCCGGCTCGTAGGGGCCGTGGACGCGATACGCGTAGATCGTGCCGGGGCGGGCATCGGGCAGGTAGCCGTGCCAGACCTCGTCGGTGTATTCGGGCAGGGCGATCCGCTCGATCTCGGTCTCGCCGGAATCGTCGAACAGGCACAGCTCGACCTTGGTGGCGTGCGCGGAGAACAGCGCGAAATTGACGCCGAGGCCGTCCCAGGTCGCGCCCAGGGGGAAGGGCTGGCCCTCGCTGATGCGCGAGGCGCGCCGGGCGAGAGGCGAGGCCGCCGGGGCTTCCGGCGCGGGCTTGGACGTAAGTTCCATGTTCATGGGGGCGTTCGACGATCCCGGAGGCGAGAAGCCTGACTGTGGGCTGAACGCGCCGGCCCTCGCCCAAGCTCCCGTCTCGCCGTCAAAATTTCACGGGCGTGATGTCGGGCCGGGAATCGTGTCGCGATCCGGAGCCGCCGGCGCCGCCGCGGGTTGCCGGAGATGTCAGGGTGGCGAGGGGTGCGATGAGCGCGACGGTCGCGGACGTGATGAGCAGGGACGTGGAGTTCATTCCCGGCGAGGCGCCGGTGCAGGAGGCCGCGGTGCTGATGGGCGAGCTCGATGTCGGCGCCCTGCCGGTCGGGACGCCGGACGCCCTCGACGGCGTGATCACCGACCGGGACATCCTCTACCGGGTCGTCGCCCAGGGGCTCGACCCGCGCCATCTCCGGGTGAGCGAGGTGCTGTCGCGCCCCATCGTCTCCTGCGCGGAGACCGACCCTGTGCGCACAGCCCTCGACCTGATGGCCGCCCACCACGTCCGGCGCCTGCCGGTGCGGGACGCCGGCGGGCGCGTCACCGGCTGGGTTACCCTGGCGGACCTGTCGCGGGCGCTGCTGCTCGGCGGCGACGCGCTCCAGACCTCGCTCAAGCGCCTGACCGAGGAGGCGTGAGCAGCAGACCTGCGTTGGCGGGCCAACGCTTCGTCCGCTTAGGTTCGTGTCGTGTCGCAGATTTGCGTCGCAAGACCGGCAACCCCGTTTGCGAGATCTGCTTAGAGGTCGGCCGCGGCGGCGGCGTTGGCCGCCTCGTTGGCGCGCTCGGCCTCCAGGATGGTCTGGCGGGCGAGGTAGCGGGTCACCAGCGCCTCGACGTCGCGGATGGTCTCCTCGACGAGGTGCTCCTGGAGCCGGGCGCGGGGATCGTCGGGCTGCAGGTTCTCGCGCTCCTGGAGCCGGCGCATGGCTTGCTTGACCACCTGGTAGACCGCCTCGCGCTCCTCGCGGCTCATCGCCGGGGAGACGGCCCGGGCGACCAGGTCCGTGAAATCGGACATCGGGGTGCTGCTCGTCCTTCGCGTCGCGGGCGCTCCTCGGACGGCGCCCCGGCCCGCTTCATCGCACGACCCGCGCCGGGACCGAAGGCCCGGGCGGGTCGGCTCTTACATGTTGTGGTCCTTGACGCCGGCGATGAGCAGGCTGCTGCAGCCCCAGAGCACCAGGAAGGCGAAGAAGGCGACGAACAGGGCGTGTCCGCGCATCGGCACGGTGGAGAGCTCGGGCAGGCTCGGCGGCACGAAGACCGCGAGGTAGACGTGCTGGCGGTTCGCCGCCACCCGGGCGCGGTCGAGCATGATGGTGGCGGAGTCGTTCAGCTTCTCGGCGATGGTGCGCTCGACCATCAGCCCCTCGTATTCCAGGATCGCGTCCGAGACGTGCCGCCCGCCGATCGCCATCCCGTCGCTGGTCAGCGAATCCTCGAGCTGCTTGATCTGCTGGTTGGTGGCGGTGAGGCTCGCCACGATGGTCTGGATCGAGCGCGACTTCTCGTCGAGGCCGGAGCCCCGCAGCACCTGCAGGTCGTTCTCCGCCTTGATCTTGTCCTTGCGCAGGCCGAGCAGGGTGGTCATCGTCGCCTCGGCCGACTTGGCCGGATCGATGATGCCCCAGCGGTTGCGGAACTCGCGCAGGGCGAGGTGGGCCTTGCGCATCCGCTCTTCGCTCGCCGCCAGGTCGGCCTGGCTGTGCTTGAGCATGTCCTGCTGCGCGCGGGACGAGATCGTGTTGATCAGGGCCTCGGCGCGGGCCATGACGTGGCGGCTGATCGCCAGGGCATCGTCGGGCGTGAAGGCCTGCACCGTCATGGTGATCACGCCGGATACGAGGTCGATGTGGACCTGGACGTGCTTGCGCCAGTACTTCAGCAGATCCTCGATCGGCTTGTCGCCGGAATAGCGCGTCCAGAAATCGGCCTCGTCGCGGGTGAACATCCTGACGACGTCAAGCTCCTTCTGGGCGCTCTCCAGCATCGGCTGGCTCTGGATGTATTCCTGGACGATGTAGCTGTCCTGGCTGTTGTTCTTCTGGATCAGCGAGGAGAACTCGCCGAGCGCGACGTTGCCCATCGGCTCGACCTCGCCGCGGACGGCGAAGCGGGCCTCGACCACGTACTGGTCGGCGGCGATGAAGAACAGGTAGATCCCGATGACCGCGGTCGGCAGCAGCACGAAGAGGCCGATGCTGCGCAACAGCCGGGTCAGGACCCGGTTCTGGGTGCCGGCGGCGGGCAGCAGCGGCACGCGGGTCCAGCGCAGCGGGTTGAGCAGAGCCGGCAGCCGGCTCCGGGGGCCGTGCGGAGAGATCGGCTCGACCGTCTCGGCGTTGCGGCGGAGGTCGGGCACGGTGCGCCGCGCGAACGCGATCATGCTGCCGAGCCTGTCGCGCCGTTTGACCTCGTCCGCGTCCATTCTGCCTGATTCCCCGTGCGGCGCCCGCCGCCTTCGTGACCCCGACGGCCAGGGTTCCCGGATGCTGCGGTTTTCGGCCTTTTTAATGGCGCCTCACCGCATCCGCAGGGATGCGGCGAGGCGGGTCCAGGCCGCTTCGTCGGGCGGCAGGCCGAGACGCAGGCGCGCCGGCGCGGCCTCGAACCGGCGCACGAAGATCCCGGCGCGGCCGAGATGCGTGAACAGGCTCGGGCCATCGGCGAAGTCGGCGGTGCGGAACAGGGTCGTGCCGCCGACGATCCGGCCGCCGGCGGACTTGAGCAGCCCGTCGAGCCGGGCGGCATCGCGGCCGCGCGCTTCGGCGGCCTCCCGCCGCCAGGCGGCATCCGCGAGGGCGCGGCGGCCGACCGCGATCGCCGGCCCCGACACCGCCCAGGGCCCGATCGCCCTGCGCACCGTCCCGATCAGGGGCTCTCCCGCCACCGCGAAGCCGAGCCGCAAGCCGGCGAGGCCGTAGGTCTTGCCGAAGGAGCGCAGCACCAGGCAGCCGGGCGGCGGCGTCCCGCACAGGCTCTCGACGGGTTCGAGATCCGCGAAGGCCTCGTCGACCACGAGCCAGCCGCCGCGCTCCGCGAGCCGGGCCGCCGCCGCCGCGAGGTCGCGGGCCGGCATCACCCGCCCGTCCGGGTTGTTCGGATTGACCACCACCCCGATGTCGGCCTCCGCCGTGAGGTCCGGCACCGTCGCGACGCTGTGCCCGGCCCGGGCCCAGGACGCGGCGTGCTCGGCATAGGTGGGGCCGACCACCGCGACGCGGCCCGGGGGCCGCAGCCGCGGGATCAGGTCGATCAGGGCCTGGGTGCCGGGGGCGGCGGCGACGTGGGCCGGCCGCGCCCCATAAGCTTGCGCCGCCGCGGCTTCGAGGGACGCGAGGTCGGTACGCGCCGGCAGGCGCGTGAAGGCGCTGGCATCGAGGGCCGGCCACGGATAGGGGATCGGATTGATCCCCGTCGACAGGTCGATCCAGGGCTCGGGGGCCTGCGGGAAGAGCCGGCGGGCCTCGTCGAGGTCGCCCCCGTGCCGGATCGGCTCCCGTTCCAACTCACGCGCCATGGCCGCCCTGCTGCACCCGCCCGACAGCCTCCCGGTGCTCGTCCTCGCCCTCGCGGTCGAGGCCGTGCTCGGCTATCCGGACCGCCTCTACAGGCTGGCCGGCCACCCTGTCACCTGGATCGGCGCCCTGATCGCCGTCCTCGACCGCGGCCTCAACCGCGAGGCCGATTCGCCCGCACGGCGGCGCACCGCCGGGATCCTGGCCCTCCTGCTCGTCCTCGCGGCGACCGGCCTCGCGGCCTTCTCCCTCGCGCTCGCCTGCGGCGAGTTCGGGCTCCTGCCCGGCATGGTCCTCTGCGCGGTGCTCGCCGCGAGCCTGCCGGCGCAACGCAGCCTGCACGACCACGTCGCCCAGGTGGCGAAGGATCTCGACCGCGACGGCCTGCCCGGCGGCCGCAACGCGGTGGCGATGATCGTCGGGCGCAATCCCGAAACCCTCGACGAGGCCGCCCTCTGCCGCGCGGCGATCGAGAGCCTGGCCGAGAACTTTTCCGACGGCATCGTGGCGCCGGCTTTCTGGCTCGGTGCCGGCGGCCTGCCCGGGGGCGCGCTCTACAAGGCGATCAACACCGCCGACAGCATGATCGGGCACCGCACGCCCCGCCACGAGGCTTTCGGCTGGGCCGCCGCCCGCCTCGACGACCTCGTCAACCTGCCGGCCTCGCGCCTCACGGCCGGGCTGATCATCGCTGCCGCCGCCCTGAGCCCGGGAGCCAGCCCGCGGGAAGCGCTCGCGGCGGTCCGGCGCGATGCCGGCCGCCACCGCTCGCCCAATGCCGGCTGGCCCGAGGCCGCGATGGCGGGCGCCCTCGGTCTGCGCCTCGCCGGCCCGCGGGTCTACGGCACCACGCGGGTCGAGGATGCCTGGATGGGATCGGGGCGGGCGGACGCCAACGCTGCCGACATCCGTCGGGCGCTGGTGTTGTACCGACGGGCCTGCGGGCTGCTATGGGGGCTGGCGGCGGCGTTGGCGTGTCTGGCCCTGGCGGCGTGAGCCTTCACCAGTCCGGCTCGATGGAATCCTCGGCCTCATTCGACGCGGGCAGGATCTGGACGGCCCGGTCGCGCAAGGCGCGCGGGATCGCGGCGACGGCCGGATCGTCGAAGGACAGGTGCGGCAGGCGCGCGACGACCAGGCCGGCGACGAGGCGCGCCTGGCCGGCGTCGCGCCCGCGCTTCAGCGGATCGCGGTCGTCCCGGGCGGCGAGCCAGGCGTTGTGGAGGGCGAATGCCCGCGGGTCGGGCACGACGAGGCCGACCGGGTAGCCGCGGGTGTCGATCGTGACCGCGCTCACCTTCGGGCAGTTGACGAGCCAGGTCAGTCCCTCGATCTCGACCGCGCTGAGATCCTCGGGCGAGGTCCCGATCCGGCTGCGGGGACTTCGCGCCATCCGGTTCTTCGGCAGGGGCTGGATCAGGTCGACCATGAAGCCGTCCCGGTTCACCGCCCGGAAGGTCTCGGTCCCCGTCGGCTCGAACGATGTGTCGACGCTGCGCAACAGGCCGATCAGCCCCTCCCGCCCCAGGTCGACCCCCGGCTGGGACTCGGCGACGAGGCTCAGGCGGGCACGGGCATCGAACAGGAGGTCGATGTCGCCGGTGGCGAGATGGCCGCTGGCGATGCGGATGCCGGCCAGACGTTCATAGGCGAAGAGGGCGTGGGTGCAGACGACCCGGATGCCGGTGCCCGAGGGCGCGGTTCACCGGGGCCATCGCGTCGAGGCGGCGGGCGAGGTCGGAGAGGTGCTGCTTCAGCCGCGCCCGGCCATCATGGAAGGCCGCATGGCGGCCTCGGTCTCGGAATTGCGGGGCCCGAGGGAGGACCAGGCCACCTTCCGCTTGCGGTAGAGATACTGGTGCCCGCGCACCGTCTTCCACGCCATCGAGCCGGCGAAGCGCTGGGCGAGCTCGGTCCGGGCCGCCTGATAGGCGGCGTAGACCTGCTCGACATCGACGAGCTGGCGGACCTGCTCGTGCGTCCAGTCGGTGAAATCGGCCATTGGCTTGCGGATCGGGCCGTCGTCGCCCGATCCGACGACGTTTTGCTCCGTCATACCATTGAAAAGAAAAGCGTTATCCCTTTCAGGACCGAAGCCGGCCCCGAAAGGGACAATCGTGCGGTCAGCGCCGGACCGGCGCGAGCCCCCCGGCCTCGGCCGCGGCGGAGCGCGTCAGGACGCCTTGGACCACGAAGACCATCGCCGCCCCGACGACGAGGCAGGCGGCGAGGAAGAGCATCGGCACCAGCGTGTTGCCGCTGACGTCGCGGATCCACGGCACGACGTTCTGGGCGACGAAGCCGCCGAGATTGCCGACCGAGTTGATCATCGCGATGCCGGCCGCCGCGGTGGCGCCGCGCAGGAAGGTCGGGGGCAGCGACCAGAAGACCGGCTGGCCCGAGAAGATGCCGGCCGCCGCCACGCACAGGCAGGCGAACTTCACCGCGTCGCCGGGCAGCACCACGCTGAGGATCAACCCGAGGGCGCCGACGAGGGCCGGGCCGGCGATGTGCCAGGTGGTCTCCCCCGTGCGTGCCGCATGCCGGGGCACCCACCACAGGGCCAGCGCCACGCAGATCCACGGGATGATGTTGATGAAGCCGTTCATGGTGTTCGAGACGCCGAAGCCCTTCACCACGGTGGGCAGCCAGTAGCTCAGGCCGTAGGCCGCGAGCGGGAAGGCGACGTAGAGCAGCGAGAGCAGCACCACGCGGGTGTCGGCGAGCACCCGGAACGGGTTGTGGTGGTCGGTGTGCGGAGTGCTGTCCGCCTCGCGCGCCAGGATGTCGGCGAGCCATTTCTTCTGGGAGGCGTCGAGCCAGGGGGCTGTCTCGGGCCGGTCGGGCAGGATGGAGAACACCACGACGGCGAGCAGCACCGCCGGCACGCCGGTGGCGAGGAACACCCATTGCCAGCCGCGGTAGCCGAGCGCCCCGTCGAGGTCGAGGAGCGCGCCGCCGATCGCCGCGCCGACGGCGTTGGCCACCGCGCTCGCGATCATGAACCAGCCGACCATCCGGCCGCGGAAGACCTGCGGGAACCACAGGGTGAGCGCGTAGAGCACGCCGGGGAAGAACCCGGCCTCCGCCGCGCCGAGGAGGAAGCGCAGGATGTAGAACATCACCGGCCCGGTCGAGAAGCCGAGCAGGATCGTGATGATCCCCCAGGTCGCCATGATGCGGGTGAACCACACCCGGGCGCCGACCCGCTCCAGGATGACGTTCGACGGCACCTCGAACAGGAAATAGGCGAGGAAGAACAGCGAGGCGCCGAAGCCGTAGGCCGCCTCGCTCAAGCCCAGGTCGCCCACCATCTGGAGCTTGGCGTAGGAAACGTTCTGCCTGTCGATGTAGGCGATCAGGTACATCAGGCCGAGGAGCGGCATCAGCCGCCAGGTGATCGTCGAAATGGTGCCGACGCCGAGCGCGTCGGTGCCGACGCCGGGGGCGTCCTGCTGATGGTCTGACATGGGGGTCTCCTCCCGGCCGTGCTCAGGCGTTCCGTCTTGACCGGTACGTCGTGGCGGCGCTCCTTAATCCGCCACCGGCCGGGGCGATAGTGCGGGCGCCCCCCGCGGCGTCAGCCCTTGGTGGCCGAGAGGTTGGCCTTCAGCGCCTCCCAGCCGTCGCGCAGGCCGAGATGGCGCAGACCTTCGAACGGCCGGATCTCCGGCCGCTCGCCGCTTGGATGCACCACCACGGTGGCGGTGCGCCCGACGGTCAGCCGGTCGCGGTCGACAGTGGAATCGAGGGTGATCCGCACCGGGACGCGCTGGGCGAGGCGCACCCAGGCGAAGGTCGGGTTGACGTTGGCGAGCAGCGACGAGCCGGCGCTGCGCTCCCGGTCCTCGATGCCGGCGGCGACGCTCTCGACCTTGCCGGTGACGTCGCGGCCCTCGCCCATCAGCCGCACGGTGACCGGGTCGCCCGGATGGATGCGGTCGAGCTTCGTCTCCTCGAAATAGCCCTGGACGTGCAGGGTGTCGCTGTCGACGAGCGCCATCACGGCCTTGCCGACCCCCACATAGGCCCCGGGCCGCAATTCGAGGTTGCTGATGCGGCCGTTGACCGAGGCGCGCACCTCGGAGCGGTCGAGGTTGAGCTTGGCGAGGTCGCGGTCGGCCACGGCCTGGTCGTAGGCGGCCCGGGCGCTCTGCTCGGCGGCGAGCGTCGCCTCCAGCTTCTGCTGCGAGACGACGTTGTCGCTCAGCTGGCGGTAGCGGGTGAGGTCCGCCTCCGCCTGGACCAGGTTCGCCTTGCGGCCGGCCACCACGGCCTCGGCTTGGCGGAGCGCCAGGGCGAAGCGGTCCGGATCGATGCGGAACAGCACGTCGCCGCGCTTGACCCGCTGGTTGTCGCGCACCTCGACGTCGCGCACCAGCCCCGAGACGTCGGGGGCGACGCCGACGACCTCCGCCCGGACCCGGCCGTCGCGGGTCCAGGGGGCCTCGAGATAGTAGTCCCAGAGCGCCGCCCCGACGATGATTGCGAGGGCCAGCATGGCGGCGGTGACGGCGAAGCGGCCGAGGAAGGCGAGCGCGCGGGTCATTGTGTCAAGTCTTCAGGTCAGGCGGCCGGCGAGCGTGACGACGCCGCCGAGGCACACGAGGTAGAGGCAGAGGTCGAAGAGCGGCCGGTGCCAGACCAGCCGGTAGAGCCCGAGCGCACCGATCAGCCGGCGCAACGCGAGGTTGATGAGGAACGCCAGCAGCGCCCAGATCAGCAGGGCCGGCACGAAGACGCCGTAGAGGTCGATATCGGCCATCAGGCGGCCTCTCTCGCGAGAAGGGCGGCGCCGGGAGGCGGCGCCTCGGGAAACAGGGCGCGGCGCAGGCCCACGAGGCCGAGGAGCGCATCGCGCCGGCCGGCGGCGTCGGTTTCCTCGACGCGCGCGAGCGCCGCGTCGATGCGGCGGAGCAGATCTCCCGAGGCCGGGCCGCGCGGCCCCTCGTAGTAGCTTGCCACCGCGTCGAGGGCGGCGTCGAGAGCGGCGACCGCCTCGGGCGGCAGGCCGTGGCGGGCGCGCCGCAACGACACGAGGTTCATGCCGACCCGCAACGCCGCCAGGGTGTCGATCCGGGCGAGATCGCTGTCGGGTCCGGCGGCGGCCAGCCGCGGCACCAGGAGGCCGAGGCGGTCGAGCATCAGGTGGGCGAAGGCGGCGCGGTCGCCATGCCCGCGCCGGCGCGCCGCCCGGGCGAGGTCGGCGCGGCTCGCCGCGACCAGCCGGCGGGCGCCGTGCTCGGCGCCGACCGAGCGCACCAGCCGCGTCACGATCGCGGCGATCCAGATGCCGCCGACGAGGGCGATGCTCGAATTGACGTAGGCTCCGAATTCCGAGCTGTAGCGGTCCTGGATCGCCAGGAGGGCATTGCCGTTGACGCCGAGCGCCAGGCCCACCGGCAACAGCTTCGGGACCGTCATCAGCAGGCCGCACAGGATCAGGACCGGCGCCAGCACCAGGGCGAGGCTGACGAAATCGTGCACGAGCGGCATCACGCCGAACAGCAGCACGCCGATCGCCCCCGCGGCGATGCCGGTCCAGGTGGCGAAGCTCAGGATCGCCGGGACCGGGTCGTCCTGGGTCGCGAACATGCAGCAGAGCACCGCGCCCATCATCGCGGCCGTGGCGCCGTCGGGCCAGGCGGTGGCGATCCACACCACCACGCAGGCGATGATCCCCAGGAAGGCCCCGATGGCGGAGCGGAAAGCCATGCCGTGGTCGCGGTGGCGCGGCGCCCGGCCGCCGAACTCGCTCGCGAAGGCCAGCGGCTCGCGCACCGAGCCGTCGCCGCGGGCGATGGCGTCCTGCAGCACCCGGCAGTCCCGGCCGATCGCCACCAGCTCGCGCAGGCGGTCGATCAGGCTCGCCCGCACCAGGGCCGGCCAGGAAACCTGAGCGGAGGAGACCGGAGAGGAGGACGCGCGGGAGGACAGGGGACGGTCCGCGGCCTCGATGCGGGCCATGAGCGCGTCGGCCTCGAGGGCCGGAGCGCCGGCCGCCGACCACGCCTCGACATCGGCGAGCAGGCGGCGCAGCTCCGGCGTGAGGCCCGAGAGGCCCGAGAGCGCCGCGATCCGGTCGGCTAGGGAGGAGAGGACCGGCAGCAGCATCAGCATCCGGCCGCGCAGGAGCTGCACCAGGGGCACCGCCCGGCTCTGGGCCGAGGTGTCGTAGGCGAGATGGGTCGAGAGCGCGTCGATCTCCGCCGCCTCCGCCGCGAGGCGCAGGCGCCGCGCCCGGAGTGCCGGCGCCTCCCCGATCCCGGAAAGCACGTCGCCGGTCCAGCGCCCGGCCTCGCTGAGCCAGGCGCCGACCCGGGCGGCGAGGACCGGGCCGACCGGCTCGGGCACGACGAGGCTCGCCACCAGGGAGGCGCAGAGGATGCCCAGCGTGATCTCCTCGGCCCGCGACACCGCGGTGTCGAAGATGGTCTCAGGGCTCGTCACCGCCGGAAAGCCGATCAGCGCCGCCGTGTAGCCGGCGAGCATGAACAGGTAGGCCCGCGGCGAGCGGTCGAGGAGCGAGAGGTAGAGGCAGGCGGCGGTCCAGAGCGCCAGGGCGAGCGTCAGCACCTCCGGGGCGTTGACGAGCGGCGGCACCATCACGACCGCCGCCGTGACGCCGATCAGCGTGCCGACCACCCGGTACAGGGCCTTCGATCGGGTGGCGCCGGAGAGCGGCTGCATGGTGATGTAGACGGTCGCCATCGCCCAGTACGGCCGCGGCAGGTCCACCCACAGGGCGATCCCGAGGGCGAGCAGCGCCGCCCCGCTGACCTTGAGGGCGAACAGCCATTGGCGCCAGCCGGGCAGCATCACGCGCGTCCTCCGGTGGCCGGGCGGGGCGTCGGCGCGACGTCGCCGGACCCGCTGGCGAGGCTCGCACCGCGCGGGCCCTCGGCCTGGAGCGCGCGCAACACCTTCACGGCGGCCCGCAGGTCGTCGTCGCCGACATGGGTGAAGACCGCCTCGCGCAGGGTGTCGAAGCGCGCCTCGATGGCGGCGGCCCGGGCCCGGCCCTCCTCCGACAGGTGCAGCACCTTGGCGCGGCGGTCGGTCGGGTCCTCCCGGCGGGTGACGAGGCCGGCCTCGCAGAGCTGGTCGAGGAGGCGCACCAGGCTCGGCCCCTCGACGCCGAGGGCATCGGCGAGCGTCGTCTGGCGCAGGTCGCCGCCCAGCCGCCCGATCAGCAGCAGCGGCAGCGCCGTCGCCTCGGTCAGCCCATAGGCGGTCACGACCTCGTCGGCGGCCCGGCGCCAGACGCGCCCGGCCTGGAGCAGGGTGAGGGTGAGGGATTGCAGGAGGTCGCGTCGCATCGCCGTCGCGTCGGCCGGGCCGACGGGTGATCGGCCTCGTGAAGGACAGGCCGATGATTGATCGGCCTTATAGATAGGATGCTAACGATCGGTTCCGTAGCGCGGCCGGCGCGGGTCGGCCATGCATTCGGACGCGGCGTCGGCAGAAGGGCCTCTATCGCTTGGCGGCGTCCCGGTCGGGGGTCCAGTCCAGCTCGACCACCGTCTCGCCGTCCTGGCGGTTGTAGCGGAGCGCCGTGAGCCGCATTGCCCGCAAGGAAGCGGCATCGTCGGCCCGGGGACACTGGACGGGGTCGTGGGGTCGCTGGGTCCGGTCGAGCATGCGCCCGAAGGCGGCGTCGAGGGTGGGCATCGCCGCGACGGTCGGGAACGGGGCCGATAGGTAGACCGTGCGGGCTGGCCCGCGGGCGAGGCAGTAGCGCCAATCGGCGGCGGCCGGGGTCGCGGCTACGGCGACGCTCATCACGGCGACCGGGAAAAGGATTCTCATCGAATCGGGGATCTCGGAACGGGTCTCGGGGCCGTCCCGATGCGCGGCGCTTGCGGCGTCAGCAAGGCGCCCACATCCGTCCGGGGCTCACGCCCGGCGGTCAGGCCCGGACGAGGAGATCGGTCTCCTCGCCGTCGAGGCTCAGGCTCCAGACCCGGGCCCCGTCCTCGGCGACGAGCCAGGCCTCGCCGGTGCAGCCGCGGAAGACCTCGTCGGCCCGTCCGAGCACGCGGGCGGCGGCGTGGCGCACCGTCGGCGCCTCGATCGACAGATCGCGAAGCGGGACGGCGTCGCTTCGGTCGCGGGACGCGGAGAGCAGGCGGTAGATGGGCATGACGGGCAACTCCGAAAGACGAAGGGGTCTGGCGATCCCGGATGTCTGACGTGATCGGCGGCTGCGCTGTGGTGTCGAACCATTCCTCCCGCCGCCCATCCCGGCCGAGCCGGGGGAGCGTCGGGTTGTCGTCCGCGGCGGGTTCACACCGTCGCGGGCTCGTCGCTGCGATCACCCGAAGGCGACGCTGGGTCAACGCTTCTAGCGCTATCCGCGTACCGTTCAAGAGTTAACCCAAGGGAAAAGTCACCCAAGGGCAGCGACGGCGCGCGACGGGCCTGGGCCGTTGACAACGCGCAGGCGGTCGATAGGCGATGGCGGCTTGGTTTCGTGGGGACGGCCTTGTCGGGTTCTCGCGAGCGTCGCCGATCCCCGACGGATCCCCGAGCAAGCCCGGGATCCGCAAGCGAAGAGCGAAGTCGGGCAGTCCCGATTTCGGGTGGGGAGAGGAGGGCATCGCGCGCGATCCGGCAGCGTCGACCGGCCCGGGGGCGAGGGGAACGATCACGATGGCAACGAGGGTCGCCTGCATCGGCGAGTGCATGATGGAGCTGTCGGAACGGCCCGACGGCAGCCTGCTGCGCGGCTACGGCGGCGATACGCTGAACACCGCCCTCTACCTCGCCCGGCTCGGCGTCGCGGTCGATTACGTGACGGCGCTCGGCGACGATCCGTGGAGCGAGGAGATGCTGGCGGCCTGGGCCGCCGAGGGGGTCGGCACGGGCCAGGTGCGGCGCCTGCCCGGGCGGATGCCGGGGCTCTACATCATCCGCACCGACGACACGGGCGAGCGCAGCTTCCACTACTGGCGCGACAGCGCCGCCGCCCGCGACCTGTTCTCCGGCCCGGGCGCCGCCGAGACGCAAGGAGCCCTGGCCGGTTACGACCTCGTCTACGCCTCCGGGATCAGCCTGTCGCTCTACGGCGAGGCCGGGCGGACGGCGCTCGCCGAGACCTGCCGGGCGGTCCAGGCCAAGGGCGGGCGGGTCGCCTTCGACACCAACTACCGGCCCCGCGGCTGGCCCGACAAGGCGAAGGCGCAGGACGCCTTCCGCGACGCGATGGCGGCGGCCGACCTGATCTTCGCGTCTGCGGAAGACCTCGAATGGCTCTACGGGCCCGCGGGCGAGGACGAGGTGCTGCGCCATCACGGCCGCTGCGAGATCGTGCTGAAGGGCGGCGGCTCGCCGCCGAGCGTCCGGGTGCTCGCCGGGACCGAGGACGTCACGGTGCCGGCCCCGCCCGTCGCGGCGATCGTCGACACCACCGCGGCGGGCGACAGCTTCGCGGCGGCCTACATGGCGGCCCGCCTCGCCGGCCGGCCGCCCGCCGAGGCCGCCGCGTGCGGCCACCGCCTCGCCGGCACCGTGATCGGCCATCGCGGCGCCGTGATCCCCCGGGCGGCGATGCCCGACCTCCCGCTCGCAACCGAACAGGACCGCCCATGACAACCGAGACCCGCGCCCAACGCCTCGACGCGCTGCTCGCCGCCTCGCCGGTGATCCCCGTCATCACCGTGCCGGAGCTCGCCCACGCGGTGCCGCTCGCCCGCGCCCTGGTGGCGGGCGGCATCACCACCCTGGAGATCACCCTGCGCACGCCGGTGGCGCGGGACGCGGCCCGCGCGATCATGGCCGAGGTGCCGGAGGCAGTGGTGGGCCTCGGCACGGTCCTGACGCCGGCCGACCTCGAGACCGCGCACGACCTCGGCGCCCGCTTCGCGCTCAGCCCCGGGGCGACGCCGGAGCTGCTGCGGGCGGCCGCTGCCAGCGACATGGTGTTCATGCCCGGCATCGCCACGCCCTCCGACCTGATGCAGGTGCTCGCCGCCGGCTTCCATGTGGCGAAGTTCTTCCCCGCCGTGCCGGCGGGCGGCATGGCGGCGCTCAAGGCCCTCGGCGGACCGTTCCCGCAGGCCCGCTTCTGCCCCACCGGCGGCATCGGCGAGGCCGACGCCAAGGCCTGGCTCGCCCTGCCGAACGTCGCGGCGGTGGGCGGGTCGTGGCTGGCGCCGGAGGCCGAGATCCGCGCCGGCAATTTTTCCGCCATCACCGAGCGCGCCCGCCGCACCCTCGCGGCCTTGCGCTAACGTTTCGGAAACGTGTCCGTGCCGCCACGGTGTGGCGCGGGCACAACGCCATCTTCGCAACCGCGAAGCTGCGCCGGATTTAAGCTTGGCTTTGGATCGTGGGCGTTTACGGCTTGGCTATTGGTTCCGCCGTACGGTGCCGGTCGCGTTCGCACCGTCTTCGCCCTGCGCGTCCCGTCCAAGCTGTTCCCTGCAAGAGGCTTCCATGCGCCGCTTCGTTCCTGCCCTGGCCGGGCTGGTCTGCGCCGTCACCGCCTGGGCGGCGCCCGCCGCCGCCTACGAGATCGACCCGCTCACCCGTCAGCCCCTCGACCAGCCGCTCTCCGTGACGGTGCGGTCCCCCGCCGCCGCGGCCGACCCGCTCGACGCCTCGGTGCCGAAGCTGAGCCCGATCCCGCGCGAGACGGTGGCGTATTCCGGCCCCTACGGGGCCGGCACCATCGTGGTCTCGACCACCGAGCGCCGCCTCTACTACGTGCTCGGCAACGGCCAGGCCATGCGCTACGGCGTCGGCGTCGGCCGCCCGGGCTTCACCTGGGGCGGCGTGCAGACCATCTCGATGAAGCGCGAGTGGCCCGATTGGCGCCCGCCGGCCCAGATGATCCGCCGCCGGCCCGACCTGCCGCGCTACATGAAGGGCGGCCCGGAGAACCCGCTCGGCGCCCGCGCGATGTATCTCGGCGGCTCGCTCTACCGCATCCACGGCTCCAACGAGCCCGAGACCATCGGCACCGCCGTCTCCTCCGGCTGCATCCGGATGACCAACGACGACGTGATGGACCTGTACACCCGCGCCAAGGTCGGCACGAAGGTGATCGTGCAGCGCTGAGCGGCGCGGCATCATCTTGATAATGGGAGAGGCCGGCCTTGCGCCGGCCTTTTTCATTTCAACTCGCCTGAGGATCCAGGTCGTCCGGCGCGGGATCCCTCCGCCCGGGTGACGATGCTGTTTGAAAGACGGCTCGGGCCCTCACGGCCGCAGGCCCGCCGACCTCCCGCGCATGTAGGCCTGCGGCGCGCATCCCATGTCGCTCCGGAACGCGAACACGAAGGCCGAGGTGGAGCCGTAGCCGAGCGCCAGCGCGGTCTGCGTCACGTCCAGCCCGCCGCCCATCAGCTCGATCGCCTTGAACAGCCGCAGGCGCCGGCGCCAGGAGCGCAGGCTCATGCCGAGCTCGGCCTCGAAGCGCCGGGCGAGCGTGCGGCCCGACAGGCCGAGCGCCCGGCCCCATTCCTCGGGCCCCCGGGAATCGGCCGGCTCGGCGTAGAGCGCCTCGCACAGACCGGCCAGCGGGCCGCCGCGCGGCCAGGGCAGCGCCCCGGGGAGCGGCGCGGCGCGGCGGAGCTGGTCGAGGATCAGGCCGGCGACACGGCCCGCATAGCCATCCGCGTCGTCCTGCCCGTCGATGGCGGCAGCCTCGACGATGAGCGCCTGGAGCAGGGCCGAGACGCCGATCACCGTCGGATCCCCGGGCAGGCCGCGCCCGGCCGCATCGGCGATCCACAGGCTACGGAACTCGGCGCCGAGGAGCGAGCCGACCCGGTGCCGGTGCCCGGTCGGCAGCCACACCGCCTGCTCCGGCGAGATCACGAAGGACCGGCCCGCCACCGCCACGGTCAGCACCCCGGAGATGGCGTAGACGACCTGATGCCATCCATGCGCGTGCTCCGGGAAGGAATGGCGCGCCGGAATTTCTTGCGCCCGCACCGTCAGCGGCTGCGGCGCCGCCGCTTCGGGCGGCGTCTCGATCGACTCCCACTGCATGCAGGGCTCCAGTTTGGCGGCTCGTCTACACGGATTGGCGCCCCGTCGAAATACGGACAGTCCAGGCTCCGTTATGCAGGAGAAGAATTCTGCTGCTTCAGGCCGCCGCGAGAGAAGAACACCATCATGGCCCACCGCGACCGCCGCGGCCTGCCCCTCTCCACCCGCTCCGACCGCGCCGCCGAGTGCTACCGCACCGGCGTCGACCTCCTGCTCGCCGCCTGGCCGGGCGCCGCGGATGCGCTCGACGCGGCGATCGCGGCGGATCCGGATTTCGCCCTCGCCCATGCCGCCCGGGCCCGCCTGCACGCGATGCGCGTCGAATCGGCGGCGGCGCGGGCCAGCATCACCAGGGCGGCAGACTGCGTGGCGCGGGGCGGGACCGAGCGGGAGCGCAGCCACGTCGCGGTGCTGTCGCTCGCGATCGACGGTCAGTCGGGGCCGGCGCTCGCGCGGGCGCTCGCCCATGCCGAATCGTGGCCGCGGGACGCGCTGATCCTGTCGCTGCCGCTCGGCGCCTTCGGGCTCCTGGCCTTCTCCGGCCGGGCCGACCACGACCAGGCCCGGGTCGATCTCTGCGAGCGCCACGCCCACGCCTACGAGCCCGACGACTGGTGGTTCACGACCTATCGCGGCTGGGCCCATACCGAGAACGGCGCGGTCGCCCGCGGACGGGCGCTCGCCGAGCAGGGCTTCGCCTTGCGGCGCGAGAACGCCAACGGCGCCCATGCCCTGTCGCACGCCCTGTTCGAGGACGGGGCCGGCCACGAGGCCGAGGCGCTGATCGCCGATTGGCTGCCCGCCTATGACCGCTCGGGCCTCCTCCACGGCCACATCGCCTGGCACGCGGCGCTCGCGGCGCTGGAGCGCGGCGACCCGGACGGGGCGCTGGCGATCTACGCCGAGCACGTCCGGCCCGGGGTGACCGCGGGGCTTTCGCTCAACGTCATCACCGACACGGTCTCGCTGCTCTGGCGCCTCGGCGCCTACGGGCATGCGGTCCCGGCGGGCCTGTGGGACGAGGTCCGGGCCTATGCGGCGCCCTACTACGTCAAGGCCGGCTTCGGCTTCGCCGACGCGCATATGGGCCTGCTCGCCGCCGCGACCGGCGACCGGGCGGCGGCGCAGGGACGCATCGACGCGCTGACCGGCCTCGTCGAGGCCGGGACCCTCGCGGCGGGGCCGGTGGTGCCGGCGATCTGCCGCGCGGCCCTCGCCTTCGCGGAGGGGGATTACGGTTCCTGCGCCCGGATCCTCGAACCGGTCGCGGGGGAGGTCGTGCGCCTCGGCGGCAGCGGCGCCCAGCGCGAGGTGATCGAGGACACGCTCCTCGTCGCCCTGATGCGCGCCGGCGAGGCCGAGAAGGCCCGGATCCTCCTCGATCGCCGCCTCCACCGCCGCCCCTCGCCGCGCGACGCGCGCTGGCAGGCCCAGCTCACCGCCTGACGAGACACCCACGAAGAGACCCTGATGTCGAACCCCGCCGCCGTCCTGCCCAAGGACACCCTTCGCGCCGAGACCGGTACCGGCAACGTGCTGCGCCTCGCCCTCGCCCAGGCGCTGGCCGGCGCCAACTCGGTCGTGGTCTACGCCACCGGCGCCGTCATCGGCAGCCAGCTGGCGCCGAGCCCCACCCTCGCCACCCTGCCGATCTCGATCTTCGTCGTCGGCATGGCCGCCTGCACCCTGCCGGCCGGGCGCATCGCCCGGGCTTACGGCCGCCGCACGGCGTTCCTGGCCGGCACCGGATGCGGCGTGCTCGTCGGGCTCCTGGCGGCGCTCGCGGTCGTCCTGTCCTCGTTCTGGCTGTTCTGCGCCGCGACCTTCTTCGGCGGCGCCTACGCCGCCGTGGTGCTGTCGTTCCGCTTCGCCGCCGCCGATTGCGTCGCGCCGGAGCGCCGGCCACGGGCGCTGTCCGCCGTCATGGCCGGCGGTGTCTTCGCCGGGATCATCGGCCCGCAGCTCGTCAGCCACACCATGAGCTTGTGGCCGGCGCACCTCTTCGCCGCCACCTTCTTGGCCCAGGCCGCGGTGGCGGCCCTGTCGGCCGTCGTGCTCATGGGCGTGCGGCTGCCGGGGCCGACGCAGGCCGACCTCTCCGGCGGCCGCCCGCTGGGCGAGATCGCCCGCCAGCCCCGCTTCGTCACCGCCGTCCTGTGCGGGGTGGTGTCCTACCTCCTGATGAACTTCCTGATGACCGCCGCGCCGCTGGCGATGCATCTGTGCGGCTTCACGCAGGACGACGCCAATCTCGGCCTGCAGTGGCACGTGATCGCCATGTATGCGCCGAGCTTCTTCACCGGGCGGCTGATCGCCCGGTTCGGCGCGCCGCGCGTCGTGGCGGCGGGGCTGTCGCTCACGGCGGCGGCGGCCTTCGTCGGGCTGTCGGGCCTGGACCTCGCCCATTTCTGGGCCTTCCTGGTCCTGCTCGGCCTCGGCTGGAACTTCGGCTTCGTCGGCGCCTCCGCGATGGTGCTCGAATGCCACCGGCCGGAGGAGCGGACCCGGGTCCAGTCGCTCAACGACTTCGTGGTGTTCGGCACGATGGCGGTGGGCTCGTTCTCCTCCGGCGGTCTGCTGGCCCGCTACGGCTGGGACGTGGTGCTGTGGGTGTCGTTCGCGCCGCTCGCGGTGGCGGTCGCGGCGCTCGGCCTGTCGGCGGCGTCACGGCCGGTGCGGGCGGCGGGCTGATCAGCGCCGCCGCGCCGGCTCCCGGCTCAAGCCCCGGGCGGCCAGCTCCTCCTCGTAGCGGGAAAATCGCGTCGCCTGCTCCTCGCCGAGGCGGCGCAGGAAGTCGAAGGCGTAGATCCCGGTATCGTGCATGTCGTCGAAGGTGAGCTTGACGGCGTAGTTGCCGACGGGCGCCACCGCCAGGATCTCGACCTCGCGCTTGCCGGGAAGCCATTTCCGCTCGGAGGGCGCGTGGCCCTGGACCTCGGCCGAGGGGCTCTCGACCCGCAGGTACTCCGCCGGCAGGGCATAGGCCGCGCCGCTCGCGAAGGCGACGTGGAGGGTGCGCTTGTCGCGCGCCAACCGGATCTCGGTGGGCCAATCGGCCTGATCTGCCGCCTGTTCCGTCATGGGTTGCGTCTCCCTGCGCCTCACGGCCAACTTGCCGGTCATCCCGTGAGCGCTCATATGCAGGCTGGCATCCGGCCGCCAGAGCCGCGTCCCGAGGATAATGTTCGCATGTGGGGTCCCCGTACCGACGATCCGATGCCGGCCGTGCCCGTGCCGGCGCGGCCGGCGCCGCTGATCGATCCGTTCCAGCGCGCGATCACCTACCTGCGGGTCTCGGTGACCGATCGCTGCGACCTGCGCTGCGTCTACTGCATGTCCGAGGACATGACGTTCCTGCCCAAGCGCGACCTGCTCACGCTGGAGGAGCTGGACCGGGTCTGCTCGGTCTTCGTGGAGCGCGGCGTGCGCAAGCTGCGCATCACCGGCGGCGAGCCGCTGGTGCGCCGGGACATCATGCGGCTGTTCCGCAACCTCTCGCGCCATCTCGCCTCCGGGGCGCTGGAGGAGATGACGCTCACCACCAACGGCACGCGCCTGCGCCAGCACGCCGCCGAGCTGGCGGATCTCGGCATGCGCCGGATCAACGTCTCGCTCGATACCCTCGACCCGCAAAAATTCCGGGCGATCACCCGGCGCGGCGACCTGCCGACCGTGCTCGACGGCATCGCGGCGGCCCGCGAGGCCGGGCTCAAGGTCAAGATCAATGCCGTGGCGCTGAAAGGCGTCAACGAGGACGAGATCTTAGGCATGCTCGACTGGGCCCACGGGCTCGGCATGGAGATGACGCTGATCGAGGTGATGCCGCTCGGCGACATCGAGCCCGACCGGGTCGACCAGTTCCTGTCGCTCTCGGTGGTGCGCGAGCGCCTGTCGGAACGCTACACCCTCACCCCGCTCCCCGACCGGACCGGCGGCCCCGCCCGCTACGTGCGGGTTGAGGAGACCGGCGGGCGGCTCGGCTTCATCACGCCGCTCACCCACAATTTCTGCGAGAGCTGCAACCGGGTGCGCCTGACCTGCACCGGCCAGCTCTACATGTGCCTCGGCCAGGAGGACGCCGCCGATCTGCGGGCGGCGCTCCGCGCCTCTCCCGACGACGCGGTGGTGGCCGAGGCGATCGCGGAGGCGATCAGCCGCAAGCCGAAGGGCCACGACTTCGTCATCGCTCGTGCGGCGAAGCCGGCGGTGCCTCGGCACATGAGCACGACGGGGGGCTGAAGCCCTCCTCGCTCAGATCCGAAACCCCATCCGCAACGCCCCCCAGTGCCGGCCGTGCACACGGATCGGGCTCGAGACCTCGCGCAGGGGCTGGCGGCCGGCCTCGTCCTGCGGGCAGGCCTGGACCAGGAAGGCCCGGGTCGAGCGGGCGGCGGCAAGCCCGATGCGGTCGTCGTAGAGCCGGCGCTGGCGGGCATGGCGGGCGTTCCAGGCCGGGTCGCCGGCCCGCGGCGCCTGGGCCTGGGCGCGGTTGTGGACCGGGGCGTAGCCGTTGCGGTCGACCGCGAAGCAAAAGGCGGCGCGCGCATCGGCCAGCAGCAGCGGCTCGAGGATCGGCGGCAGGAGATCCTCCAGGGCCGGGACGGCGGCGGTGAGGTAATGCGGCGGCTCGATGCCTGCGACGGGGCGGTAGGTGGTGTCGAACAGGGCGTGATGCGCGAGCCGGCCCGCGGCCAGAGCCTGCTCCAGCGCGGTGGCGACCGCAGCCGCTCCTCCCGTCGCCGCCGCGATCAGCGGCCGGTTCTCCTCCTCGATCGCCACCAGGGCGTCGCGCATCCGCGCCTCGGACGCCGCATCCGTGAGGGCGCAATGCAGGCCGCGCGGGCTCGCGCCGACGACCTGCGCCTGCATCCGGCCGATGCCGCGCAGGTCGAGGGAGAGCCGGGTGCCGACGGCGCCGCCGCACCCCTCCGGCGGGATCAGGAGCAGGCCGCCCCGGCTCAGGTCGAGCACCCGCCCGAGGCCCCAATTCCCGACCCGGACCGCGAGGTCGACCGGGTAGCGGTCATGCACCCGCCGGTCGCCGATCTCCGCCTGGCGCAAGGACGCGACCGTGCGCCCGACGAGCCCCCCGGCGAGACCGGCGACGCCGGCTCCGACCGATTGCGCGGCTTCCATCCGCCGGGCCGCCTCGTCGGCGGCGGCCATCGCCAGGGCTGCGTCCCGGCCGAGATCGTCGGTGGATTGAGCGAGATCCTGCGCCGCATCGGAGAGGTGCCGGGCGGACGCCGCCTGGGCCCCGGCCGCCGCGCCGGCCGTGGCGACGGCCGGGCGCAGGCAGGCGAGCGAGGTCGCGACGCTGCCCATCGCCACCGCCCCGGGGCCGGAGAGGCGGCGGCTCAGGGCCCGCACCTCCTCCACCGCCCGGGCGGCATCGGCCGACAGGAGCTTGAATTCCTCCGCCGCCTGCCAGAGCGGCCCGCCGCCGGCGCCGGCCCGCGCCGCCTCGACGGTGGCGTTGAGGGCCAAGCGGTTGGCCTGCCGCGCCAGGGTCGCCACCGCCTCGACGACGCGGGCGGCCTCCTGCGCGGCGCCGGCCATCTCGGCCTCCAGCATGCGGCTCTGCGCGTCGGTGCGCTCGAGGTGGCGGCCGGCCTGGACCAGCACGCCGGCGAGCCCGTCGGCATCCGCCGCGAGGGTGCCGGCGGCGCCGCCGAGGGCACGGCTGCGCGCGCCGGCCTCGTCGGCCCGACATCCCAGGGTGTCGAGGCCGCGGGCGAGGGCGGCGGCGTCCGCGGCCGCGGCCGCGGTTTCGGCGCAGCCGTCCCGGGCGGCGACCCCGACGGCGCGGGCGGCCCGGACCAGCTCCGCCTCGACCCGGTCGACGGCGTCGCGCCCGGCCCGGCCCGCATCGCGCTCCGGCCCGTCGGCCGCCGGCGCCAGGGCGGGCAGCGGCGGCAGGATCTCGACCGCGTCGGCGCGGTCGCGGGGTGGGTGGGGCGGGCGGAAGCTCAGGCGCATGGCCGGATCAGAGCGCATCGCGCTTAAAGGCCGGTTAACCCTGACGATACGTCAACGACGCCGGGCGGGTTCGGGCGCGATCGCGACGTGCGAGTTGCGCCGGCGGGTGCGACCGTGGCAGGGTCCGCCCCCGTTCGGTCCTCCCATCTGGTCCGCCCCTTGCCACGAGAGACCACCGCCGGATGAGCCGCCTGCTCTCCCGCCTCCTGCTCCTGTCGCTGCTGGCCGCCAGGCCTGCCCTCGCCGAGCAGGCTCCCGCCCCTCTCCCCTCCCCCGTGCGCATCGCCACCGAGGGCGGGCACCCGCCGTTCAACTACGTCGAGGACGGCAAGCCGGCGGGGTTCGAGGTCGATCTGGCCCAGGCCCTGTGCGCGGAGGCCACGCTCACCTGCACGATCGTGCTCCATCAGTGGGACGGCATCATCAAGGGCCTTGAGGCGGGCGAGTACGACGCCATCATGGCGGCGATGGCGATCACCCCGAAGCGGGCCGCCCGCATCGCCTTCACCCGGCCGTATCTCCGGATCCCCTTCGCCTACGTGGCGCGGCGGGACACCTCGCTGCCGAATCCGAACCCGGCGACCCTGCGGGGCCGGACGATCGGCGCGGCGGCGCATGGGCCGCAGGTCGCCTTCCTGGAGCAGCGGGTGCCGGGCGCCGAGATCCGCACCTTCGACAGCCTCGCCGACGCGACCCTCGATCTCCGGGCCGGCCGGGTCGACGTGGTGCTGGGCGACAAGCTCGACCTCTCCACCTTCCTCGCGCGGCCGGAGGGCGACGCCTGCTGCCGCCTCGTCGGCGACGTGCCGGCAGGCGAGCCGCTGCTCGGCGAGGGCTTCGGCATCGGCCTGCGCAAGGGCGACACCGCGTTGCGCGACGCGTTCGAGCGGGCGCTCGCCGCGCTCATCGCGGACGGGCGCTACGACCGCCTCCGGGCGAAGTACATCCCGTTCGACACGAAGTGACGCGCCCCTCCCCGAACGACAGCGTTCGGGAAAGGCGGCAAGCCCGTTTGACGGGCGCGGGGCCGGCTCACTACACCGGGGGCCGACCGCCGCGGGACAACGGCGTGGGAGGATGAACGGATGGCAAAGGTCGCGTTTCTGGGTCTCGGCGTGATGGGGGGGCCGATGGCCCGCCACCTGGCCGCCAAGGGCCATGACGTCACGGTCTACAACCGCACCAAGGCCAAGGCCGATGCCTGGGTGAAGGCCCATGGCGGCAAGGCCGCGGCGACGCCCCGCGAGGCGGCCGAGGGCCAGGAGATCGTCTTCGCCTGCGTCGGCAACGACGACGACCTGCGCCAGGTCACGACCGGCCCGGACGGCGCCTTCGCGGCGATGGGCAAGGGAACGGTCTTCGTCGACCATACCACCGCCTCAGCGGAAGTGGCGCGGGAACTCTCGGCGGCCGCGGAGAAGGGCGGCTTCGGCTTCGTCGACGCCCCGGTCTCCGGCGGTCAGGCCGGCGCCGAGAACGGCGTGCTCACCGTGATGTGCGGCGGCGATCCCGAGACCTTCGCCCGGGTCGAGCCGGTGATCGGGTCTTACGCCCGGGCCTGCCGGCTGCTCGGACCGGTCGGCGCCGGGCAGCTCGCCAAGATGATGAACCAGATCTGCATCGCCGGCCTGGTCCAGGGCCTGTCGGAGGCGGTGCATTTCGGCAAGCAGGCCGGGCTCGACATCGAGGCGGTGCTCGACGTGATCTCCAAGGGCGCGGCCGGCTCCTGGCAGATGGAGAACCGCGGCAAGACCATGAACGAGGGCAAGTTCGATTTCGGCTTCGCCGTCGACTGGATGCGCAAGGACCTGTCGATCGTCCTCGCCGAGGCCCGCCGCAACAAGGCCAAGCTGCCGGTGACCGCCCTCGTCGACCAGTTCTACGCCGAGGTGCAGAGCATGGGCGGCGGGCGCTGGGACACGTCGAGCCTGATCGCCCGGTTGGAGAAGTAGGAACGGACAGGGGGCCGAAAGGCCCCCTTCCCTTTCGCCCTACTTCCCCACCAGGCAGCTCACCGCCTTGCGCCAGCCGGCCAGCCGGCGCTCGCGCAAGGTCGGCT
>NZ_CP028843.1:0-15000 GCF_003058325.1 Methylobacterium currus | reverse complement strand
TCCCGCACCACACGGCCGCGGTCGCCGGGCTGGCCGCCGCCTTGCGCGTAGAAGACGGTCCGGTCGAGGACGAGACCGGTTTCGTCCGCCGTGACGATGCAGGCCTCGGCCTCGCGCAGATAGGCGTCGTCGCGGAAGAGGAGTTCGGTGGGCATGCGGGCCTTTCAGGCTCTGAGGCAGGGAGCGCGACACTGGCCCGCCGCCGCGCTGCCGTCGAGGTTGGCTGATCATTAACCATCTCGGTTAGCGAAGCCGCAGGAGATGGCGCCCTAGACTCTCTGCGAGTCCCGAGACCGAACCCGCGATGATCGCTACCCCGACCTTCCCGGACCTCTCGGCCCTCGTGGTCGACGAGAGCCTCTATATCCGCCGCATCGTGCGCGACATGCTGATGCGGGTCGGCATCAAGCGCCTGCTCGAGGCGCCCGACGGTGCGGAGGCGCTCGGCGTGCTCGCCGAGAGCAAGCCCGATCTCGTCGTTCTCGACTGGGACCTGGCGATCCTCTCGGGCGAGGAGTTCATCCGACTCGCGCGCACCCCCTTGACCTCGCCCGCCCCGACCGTGCCGATCATCCTGATGCTGGCCCAGCCGCGCCGGAACGTCGTCGACCGGGCGATCAATCTCGGCGTCAACGAGATCATCGCCAAGCCGTTCTCGCCCAAGACCCTGTGGTCCCGTCTCGACGAGGTGATCAACCGGCCGCGGCCGTTCTCGCAGGTCAAGAGCCTGCTGCGGCCGCAGCCGCGCCTCGCCGCCGCGGCCGCCGTCAAGGGCATGCTCTGACGCTGCCGGCGGGACGCCGCGATTTCATCCGCGAGTCTAAAGTCTTATCTCTCAAACGGTAATCCGGCTTTCGGCCGGCCGGACCTTTGTCCAGTATCCCGTTCCAAACCGGGCGCTTCGGCCGTCCGGAGGAACAGGGAGAGAAGCATGCTCACGCGCCTCGCCGCAATCGCCGCCGTTCTGGCGGCCATCTCCGGCCCGGCCGCCGCCCAGGACGTCGTGCGTCTCGGCAACCTGAAATTCGCCCATTACGGCGCGATCTCCTACATGAAGGAGATCGCCGCGAAATATAATCTCAAGATCGACGAGAAGCAGTTCGCCAAGGGTGCCGACATCTATCCGGCGATGGCCGTCGACCAGATCGACATCGCGGCGTCCGGCGCCGACGGTGCGGTGGCGGCCCGCGGCAACGGCGTGAAGCTCCTGGTGGTGGCGGGCTTCGCCAATGGCGGCGTGCGCATCCTCGGTCGGCCCGATCTCGGCGCCAAGACCCTGGCCGACGTGAAGGGCAAGAAGGTCGCGGTGGTCCGCGGCGGAACCCAGGACCTGATGCTGCTGGCCGAACTGGAGAAGAACGGCCTGACCTGGTCCGAGCGCCCGGGCAAGGACGTGCAGCTCGTCTATTTCAACAACTACGCCGACCTGAACCAGGCCCTGGCCCAGAAATACGTCGACGTGATCTGCCAGAGCGAGCCGCAATCGACGCAAGCCATTTCCAACGGCTGGGGCTACGAGATCGTGAAGCCCTACGACACGCCGGTCGGCGTGCCCTATCGTCCGCTCGTCATGACCGAGAAGATGTACACCGAGAAGCCCGAGGTCGCCGCCCGTGTGCTGAAGCTGTTCGTCGAGGCGACCAAGACCTTCATCGAGAAGCCGGATCTCGCCGAAAAGTACGTACGCGAGCAGGTCTTCAAGGGCCAGCTCAGCAGCAAGGACTTTCGCGATTCGATGGAGAACGCGGATTACACCTACGACATGCCGGCCGGCCATATGCAGGTCACGGCCGACCTGATGCACAAGTACGGGCTCGGCAAGATGGTCAACCCGCCGAAGAGCGACGCCGAGTGGGTCAAGCTCGACCTGCTCGAGAAGGCGAAGGCCGAGCTCGGCGCCAAGAGCGATGCCAAGCCGAACACGAAGACGAACTGAGCCTTCGCCGTGACCCGCCTCTCCGCCTTCCGCGGCGCGCTCCTGCCGGTCGGGCTCCTGATCCTGTGGGAGCTCGCCAGCCGGGCCGGCCTGTTCTCCGCCGTGGTGCTGCCGCCGCCGAGCGCGGTGGCGTCGCGCTGGTTCGCCAGCCTCGTCCCGGCCCTGCCCTATGACCCGGAGACGCAGAGCTACGCCGCCTGGCTCGTCTCGGGCGAGCTGCCGCACGACGCGGTGGCGAGCCTCGGCCGGGTGATAGCCGGCTTCGCGATAGGGGTCGGCCTGGCGCTCCCGGTCGGCCTGCTGATGGGAACGAGCGACCGGCTCTACGGCCTCGTCAATCCCTTGCTGCAGATCCTGCGGCCGATCCCGCCGATCGCCTATATCCCGCTCGCCATCGTGTGGTTCGGCCTCGGCAACCCGCCGGCCCTGTTCCTGATCGCCCTCGGCACCTTCTTCCCGGTCCTCGTCAACACGGTGGCGGGGGTGCGCCAGGTCGATTCGATCTACGTGCGCGCGGCGCGCAACCTCGGTGCGAGTTCCTGGACGATGTTCCGGCGGGTGATCCTGCCGGCGGCGAGCCCCTTCGTGCTCGCCGGGATGCGCATCGGCATCGGCACCGCCTTCATCGTGGTGATCGTCGCCGAGATGATCGCGGTCTCGGACGGGCTCGGCTACCGGATCCTGGAGGCGCGCGAATACATGTGGTCGGACAAGATCATCGGCGGCATGCTGACGATCGGCATCCTCGGCCTCGTGATCGACGGCGCGATGTCGCGCCTCAACGACCATCTGCTGCGCTGGCACCGCGGCCTGGAGCGCTGACCTCATGACCGCGACCGCAACGCTCCGCAAGCCCGAGCCCGCTGCCGCCGCGCCGGGCGCCGCCGAGATCGCGATCGACCGCGCCTCGAAAGTGTTCGGCACCGGCGAGGGCGCCGTGGTGGCGCTGGAGGATGTCACGGTTTCGATCCCGAGCGGGCAGTTCGTCTGCCTGCTCGGGCCGTCGGGCTGTGGCAAGTCCACCCTGCTCAACGCCATCGCGGGATTCTCGCCCCTCAGCCGGGGCGAGATCCGCATGAACGGGCGCCCGGTCGTCGATCCAGGGCCCGACCGGGGCATGGTCTTTCAGGAATACGCCCTGTTTCCCTGGATGACGGTGGAGCAGAACATCCGCTTCGGCCTCGACATCAAGGGTATGGCGCGGCCTGAGGCCGACGCGGTCGTCGCCCGCATCGCCGCGACACTCGGCCTGTCGGACTTCCTCGGCCGCTTCCCCAAGGAATTGTCCGGCGGCATGCGCCAGCGCGTCGCCATCGCCCGCATCCTGGCCCTCGACCCGCCGGTGATGCTGATGGACGAACCGTTCGGCGCCCTCGACGCGCTGACCCGGCGCACGCTCCAGGACGAGCTGCTGCGGATCTGGGCCGAGTATCGCAAGACGATCGTGTTCGTGACCCACTCGATCGAGGAGGCGATCTATCTCGCCGACCGCATCGTCGTGCTCACCTATCGCCCGGGCCGGATGAAGCGCGACCTGATCGTGCCGCTCGCCCGGCCTCGCGACACGGCGTCGGCCGAGTTCAACGCGCTGAAGCGCGAGCTCGCCGGGCTGGTGATGGAGGAGCAGCAGCGCTTCACCCAGGCCGAACTGCACGGCTCGGCGGTCGATTGACCGCCGTTCATCGCCCTCTGTCCGGATCGTCGCCGCGAGATGGCGGCCGACGCGGCACGATCGCTGCTTTGCGTTCCGCCCGGAGCCACGTAAGCTCCCCATCATGTGATGGACTTTTCGGCCCGCAAGGGCGCGGATGTGAAGGATATCGGCCCAGCCGATGAGGGATGAGACGGTCGTCTCCGTGCCGGCGCGCGCCGCGGAGTACGCCGAGACAGCGCGCGCGACCGCGCCCCCGCCCCGCCCGGCGGGGGATGATGTTTCACGCCGGGCGGAGCGGCGCGCCTATGCGGCGCTCGACCTCGGCACCAACAATTGCCGGCTCCTGATCGCCGAGCCGGCGCCCTACGGGTTCCGGGTGATCGACGCCTTCTCGCGCATCGTGCGCCTCGGAGAAGGCTTGGGCAGCACCGACCGCTTGAGCGACGACGCGATCGAGCGCACGGTCGACGCCCTGGCCGTCTGCCTCGGCAAGATGCGGTCCCGCGGGGTGGTGCGGGCGAAGTCGATCGCCACCGCGGCCTGCCGGCTCGCGGTGAACGGCCCGGCCTTCGTCGACCGGGTGCACCGCGAGGTCGGCCTCGACCTCGAGGTGGTGGACCGGCGCACCGAGGCCTATCTGGCGGTCACCGGCTGCGCGGCGCTCGCCGACCGGCATGCCGAATCGGTGGTGATCTTCGACATCGGCGGCGGCTCGACCGAGATCGTCTGGCTCGACGGCAGCGCCGCGCTCGCCCGCAGCGCCGACCCGACCTTGCGCATCCGCGCCTGGGATTCGCTCCCCGTGGGGGTCGTCACCCTGGCCGAGCGCTATGGCGGGGCCGACGTGACCCGCCCGGTCTTCGAGGGCATGGTCGAGGAGGTCGCGGACCGCCTGACCAAGTTCGCGCTGATCGCGGGCGCGGCGGCCCACGCGCCGAACTTCCACCTGCTCGGCACCTCCGGCACGGTGACGACGCTCGCCGCCACCCATCTGCGCCTGCCGCGCTACGACCGGCGGCGGATCGACGGGCTGTGGATGCGCGACCGCGAGGTCACCGACGCCATCGACGGCCTGCTCGCCACGCGGCTGTCGGACCGGGCGCAGAACCCCTGCATCGGCCGCGACCGGGCCGACCTGGTGCTCGCCGGCTGCGCCATCCTGGAGGCGATCCGCCGCGCCTTCCCGTCCGAGCGCCTGCGCATCGCCGATCGCGGCCTGCGCGAGGGCCTGCTCATGAACATGATGCGCGAGGATGGGGTCTGGCGCCGGGGCGTGCGGCCGGGTTGAGATCCGGTCTCCGGGCTTGCGCGCGGGAGGCCTCGAGCGGCAGGCTTGCGCGAGAGAGCTGTGCAAGAGCCGGGCTTGCGCGGTGCGCTCAAGAATCGGGCTCGCGCCCGGTGTCTTCAAGAAGCGGGCTCGCGCCCGGTGTCTTCAAGAAGCGGGCTTGCGCCCGGTGTCTTCAAGAAGCGGGCTTGCGCCCGCATGCCCGGGGCGTCATCTGCCTTGAACGGTTTTTCGATCATCGAAGGTCAAGGCATATGAGCGATCGTCGCGGCGGCGGCGTCCGGGGCGACCTGAAGCAGCGGGTGAAGACCGCGCGCGGGCGCACGGTCTCCTCCAAGATCTGGCTGGAACGCCAGCTCAACGACCCCTACGTGGCCCGCGCCAAGCGCGAGGGCTACCGCTCCCGGGCCGCCTTCAAGCTCATGGAGATCGACGACCGCTTCCGGCTGCTGCGGCCGGGCCAGCGGGTGGTCGATCTCGGCGCTGCCCCCGGCGGCTGGTCTCAGGTGGCCGCTGCCAAGGTCGGCAGCCATCCGGGCGCAGCCTCGCCCCGGGGCCGGGTGGTCGGCATCGACCTGCTCGAGATCGAGCCGATGCCGGGCGTCGACTTCGTCACCCTCGACTTCCTCGATCCGACCGCGCCCGGTCTCCTGACCGAGATGCTGGGCGGGCCGGCGGATGTCGTGATGTCGGACATGGCCGCCAACGCCACCGGCCACAGGAAGACCGACCACCTGCGCATCATGGGGCTCGCCGAGACGGCCCTCGCCTTCGCCCGCGAGATCCTGGCGCCGGGCGGCACCTATCTCGCCAAGGTGCTGCAGGGCGGCACCGAGGCCGGCCTGCTCACCGACCTGAAGCGCGACTTTTCCGCCGTGCGCCACGTCAAGCCGGCGGCGAGCCGGGCGGATTCGAGCGAGCTCTACGTGCTGGCGACGGGCTATCGCGGGGCCGAAGCGACGGATGGCCCGTATCGCGAGAGCGATGACGGTGATGAGGAGGACGAGGCGGGCTGGCGGCCGTGACGCCGGCGGCGGCGCTCGCCCGGGCCCGGGCGCTCCTCCTGGCGGAAGGGTTCGTCGAGGTCGGCCGCGGCACCCGCGGCGAAAGCTTTTACTTCGGCCTGCCCGCAGCCGCCGGGCAGCTGCGGGTCGCCAATCATGCCCGCACGCCGCGTCAGCGGCTCAAGCATCCGGAGGTGGTCGCGAGCCTCGTCGTCGCGGGGCCCTTATCCGAGGCGGCGCTTCGAGAGCGCCTGGGCGCGACCCTGCGGGATTTTCGGATGCGACAGGGAATGGCCGACGGTGTCGATCGGGCCAACCCGGCGACTTCGAGGTAAGCGCGCATCTCCTCTCCCCATCGGGAGAAGACCTCTGCCCCCGATCGGCCTGACTCCGTAAGGCGGCGGCTCCCGACTGTCTTCAGCCCGTCGCCCGATCACGCTGATCGGGACCGGACCCCGGTCACCTCCGGCGCAAGCGGTGCGTGGTCACCCGCGACGGCCTTCCGCAGCCAGAGGACGTCGCGGCCGTCATGGTCGTGATCGTCATGGTCGTGATCGTCATGGGCGCGGCCCGGCCACCACCCCGTCGTCGTGCAGGCGTGCCACCTCCGTGTTGCTGTAGCCGATCTCGGCCAGGATCTCGTCGGTGTTCTCCCCCAGGCTCGGCGCGCGCGCCGGAGGGACGCGCTCCACGTCCGAGAAGGCGATGGGGTTGCCGGGTGTCAGGTACGTGCCGATCCCCGGGTGCTCCACGCGAGAGAACATCGGGTTGTCGGTCGAGCAGTCCGGATCCTCCTCGATGACCTGACGGAAGGAGCGATAGCGGGACCAGGTGACGCTCCTGGCCTGGAAGTCACCCGCGAACTCGTCCAGCCGCCGGCTCGCGAAGAAAGGGGCCAGCACCGCCGTGATGCTGTGCCGGTGGAGGTAGCGTTCGCCTTCGTGCCGCAGGTCGGCGCCCAGCCGCGCGGCGAGCGCGTCCATCTCGGCCCTGGTGCCGGTCGCCGCCTGCAGGTTGTCCCACTGCCGCTGTGTCAGGGCTACCACGATCACCCGCTCGCCGTCGCGGCAGGTGAAATCCTGGGCGTAGGCGCCGAAGAGCGCATTGCCGACCTTGGGACGATCGACGCCGTTCACCGTCACCTCGCCGATGATGCCGAGGTTGCCCAGCATCGCCAGCGCCGTGTCCTTGAGCGCGAGCTCGACCACCTGGCCGCGGCCGGTGAGCCGGCGGTGGCGTTCGGCCGCCAGGATGCCGAGGGCCGCCTGCTGGCCGGTGATGCAGTCCCAGGCCGGCAGCACGTGCCCGACCGGCTCGGACGAACCCTCCGGTCCGGTGGCGCCGGGAAATCCCACCGCGGGGTTGACGGTGTAGTCCACCTGCGGCCCCCCATGGCGGTCGCCGGTGACCGACATCATGATCAGGTCCTCGCGGTGCTTCCGGAGCGCGTCGTAATCCATCCAGCCGCGCACGCGCAGGTTGGTGAGGAAGATGCCGTTGCCCTCGCCGGGCTGGCAGATGAGGCGGGTCACCACCTCCTGGCCGCGGGGCGTCGCCATGTCGACCGCGAGGCTGCGCTTGCCCTTGTTCAGCCCGGCCCAGAACAGGCTGCGGCCCTGGTCGGTCACCGGCCAGCGCGCATGGTCGAGCCCGCCGCGGATGCGATCGAAGCGGATCACGTCCGCGCCCATCTGCGCGAGCGTCATGCCGGCCAGGGGAGCCGCGACGAAGGCCGACCCCTCGACGATGCGCAGCCCCTCCAAGATCTTGACCATGCCGTCCTCCCCGCGCCTTGCCGCTTCGAGCGATGCGGCTTCGACCGCGTCCGCCGCCCGAGCTTACGAGAGCCGATGCCGGGGTAAAGACCAGGGATCGTCGCCCGACCGAGCGCGGGGCCGGTACGGGGGTGCGTTGTCACGCGGGACCTTCGGTGTCCCACCCGCCTGCCGCACCGGAGAGGGACCCGCGATTTCCTCGATGACCGGATCGACGATGGGGGCCCGCTCACCCCGCCCGCTTCGCCGCATCCGCCAGAAACTCCGCCACCGCCTCGACGAAGGGCTGCCCATAGGCGTCGCGCTTGCGCTCGCCGACGCCGTGGACCGAGCGCAGGGCCCAGAGGTCGACGGGCTTGGAGCGGGCCATCTCGATCAGGGTGCGGTCGGGGAAGATCATGTAGGCGGCCACGCCCTCCTGGCGGGCGAGCGTCGCGCGCAGGCCCCGAAGATGCTGGAACAGCGCTTCGTCGGCCTCCGACAGGCCCAGCGTGTCGTCGCGGTCGGAAGCCGCCCCGCGGCGGCGCTCCTTCGGGGCCTTCGGCTCGGGGTCGGGGCGGAGCTGCACCGGCTCGCGGCCGAACAGGATCGCCTCGCCCTTGTCGGTCAGCGACAGGCCGCCATAGCCGTCGCCGTTCTCCGCGACCGCGCCGGCCGCGAAGAGCTGGCGCAGGATCGCCCGCCAGGCCGCCACCGGCTTGTCGGAGCCGACCCCGAAGGTCTTGAGCTGGGTGTGCCCGTTGCGGCGGATCTGCTCGCTCTCCTTGCCGTGGACGAGGTCGCAGATATAGGCCGCGCCGAAGCGCTGGCCGGTCCGCACCACCGCCGACAGCACCTTCTGGGCCGCCACCGTGCCGTCGACGAGCGAGACGCCGCCGCGGCACAGGTCGCAGCGGCCGCAAGGCTGGCTCTGCTCGCCGAAATAGCCGAGCAGCGACTGCCGCCGGCAGGTCGCGCCTTCGCAGAGCGCGATCATCGCCTCGAGCTTGCGGCGCTCGACCCGGCGGCGGTCGTCCGGCACCTCCTTCTCGTCGATCTGGCGCCGGCGCAACGCCATGTCGTCGAGGCCGTAGAGGGTCAGGGTGTCGGCCGGCAGCCCGTCGCGGCCGGCGCGGCCGATCTCCTGGTAGTAGCTCTCGATCGTCGAGGGCATGTCGGCGTGGCAGACGTAGCGCACGTCCGGCTTGTTGATGCCCATGCCGAAGGCGATGGTCGCCACCACCACGACGCCGTCCTCCTGCAGGAAGGTGTCCTGGTTGCGCATCCGGACATTCTGGTCGAGGCCGGCATGGTATGCGAGGGCGTTGAAGCCGTCCTGTTGCAGGATCTCGGCAATCTGCTCGGTGCGCTTTCGCGAGGAGCAGTAGATGATGCCGCTCTCGGCCTTGCGCGGGCGCAGGAAGCGGGAGAGCTGGCGCGTCGGGTGCTCCTTCGGCGCGAAGGTCAGGCAGATGTTCGGCCGGTCGAAGGAGTGGACGAACAGCTCCGGCTTGCGCCCGCGGGGAAACAGCCGCTCGGAGATGTCGGCCCGGGTCGCGGCATCCGCCGTGGCGGTGAGCGCCACGGTCTGCACGTTGCCCAACGCCTCGCGCGCGCGCGCGAGGTCGCGGTATTCGGGCCGGAAGTCGTGCCCCCATTGCGAGACGCAATGCGCCTCGTCGACGGCGAGCCGGCGCACCCCGGCCCCCTGCAAGGCCTCGATCAGCCCGTCCATCAACAGACGCTCGGGCGAGACGAAGAGCAGGCGCAAAGACCCGGAGCGGATGCCGCGCCAGGTCTCGCGGGCGCTCGATTCGGACACCGTCGAATTGAGGGTGCCGGCCGCGATGCCGAAACCTTCCATCTGCTTCACCTGATCGTGCATCAGCGCGATCAGCGGCGAGACCACGACGGTGAGCGACTGCTCCACCAGGGCGGGGAGCTGGTAGGTCATCGACTTGCCCGAGCCCGTCGGCATCACCGCGAAGACGTCGCGCCCGTCGAGCACGGCGCCGATCACCTCGGCCTGGCCGGGACGGAAATCCTCGTAGCCGAAGGTTTTTCTGAGGGCGGCGCGGGCCTCGTCGAGGCGGTCTGTCATGGTGTTCGATCGCTCCGCGCGGCCTTGCGACGGAGCGCGAGGCGTGTAGACATATTGGCGACGGTGTCTACACAGGATCGCGTCCCATGTCGCTCAACATCCGCAGCCAGGAGGTGAATCGGCTGGCTGACAAATTGGCGACGATGGCGGGCGTGAGCAAGACGGAAGCCGTCCGCATGGCCCTGGCCGCCGAGATCGCCCGCCGCGAGGAATCCGTCCCGCTCGTCGAGCGCATCAAGCCGATCCAGGATTATATCGCGTCGTTCCCGCGCACGGGTCTGAAGGCGGACAAGGCCTTCTTCGATGACCTGAACGGCGAACCCTGATGTTCGTCGACGCGTCGGCTATCGTCGCGATCCTGCTCAAGGAAACCCGGGCGACCGATCTGACCAACCAGATCGACGAGGCGCCGGATCCGGTCACCTCGACGCTCGCGCTCTTCGAGGCCGTGACGGCGATCAGCCGCGAGACTGGCTTGTCCGTCGAGGATGCCGAGCGGCAGGTGAGGGGATTCATGGCGATCAGCCGCATCGGGCTCGTTCCCGTGGCGGAGGCCGAGGTGGCGGGCGCTCTCGTGGCCTATGCCCGCTATGGGAAGGGGCGCGGGCATCCCGCACGGCTCAACCTCGGCGACTGCTTCGCCTATGCGTGCGCGGCCGTCCGTGGCCTGCCGCTGCTGTTCGTCGGCAACGATTTCAGCCGCACGACGCTGCCGCCGACGCTCTGATCGTTCAAGCCCGCACGCTGCCATCCGCTACCTGCACCACGTCCGCCCGCCCGCCCAGCTCGCCGAACAGGACCGGATCGGCCCCGGTCATCCAGACCTGGCCCGGCAAGGCTTCCAGCGCGTCGAACAGCCCGGCGCGGCGGCGGGGATCGAGATGGGCTGCGACCTCGTCGAGGAGGACGAGGGGAGCGAGCCCGCTCATCCCGGTGACGAGGCGGGCATGGGCCAGCACCAGGCCGATCAGCAGCGCCTTCTGCTCGCCGGTCGAGGCGGTGGCGGCGGGCACGTCCTTGGGGCCGTGGCGCACCACGAGATCGGAGGCCTGCGGGCCGGCCAGAGTCCGGCCGGCGGCGCGGTCGCGAAAGCGGTTCTGGCGCAGGGTGGCGCGGTAGCGGTCCTCGGCGTCGACCGCCGGCCAGACCGCCACGAGGTCGTCGATGTCGCCCTCCAGCCGCACCCCGGCCCAGGGGAAGGGCGAGGCCTCGTCGCGGGTCGACAGGATCAGGCTGTCGAGGCGCTCCACGGTCTCCCGCCGGGCGAGCGCCACCGCGACGGCGAGTTCGGCCACCTCGCGCTCGACGGCGTCGAGCCAGGGGCCGTCGTCGGGCCGTTCCTCCAGCAGGCGGTTGCGCGAGCGCAAGGCCCGCTCCATCGCGCTCACCCGCGCGCCGTGGCCGGCATCGACGGCCAGCACCAGCCGGTCGAGGAAGCGGCGGCGGTCGCCGGCGGGGCCGCGGAACAGCGCGTCGAGGTCGGGAGTGAGCCAGACCACCCGCACCTGCTCGGCGAAGGCGGTGGGCGAGGGCGCGGTGGCCCCGTCGATGCGGCAGAGCCGGCCGCCGCGCTCGTCGCGCGCCCGCGGCGGCTCCCAGGCGGTGCCGATGCGGTGGTCGCCGCTCGGGCCCTCCAGCGTCAGGGAGACCGCGAAGCCGCCGGCCCCGCCTTCGCGCGCCATCCCGGAAAAGTCCGCCCGGCGCAGGCCCCGGCCGGGGGCGAACAGCGACAGGGCCTCCAGGATGTTGGTCTTGCCGGCCCCGTTCTCGCCCACCAGCGCGACGAAGCGACGGCCGACCGCGAGGTCGAGGTCGGCATGGTTGCGGAAGTCGCGGGCAATCAGGCGTGTGACACGCAAGGCGGTGGGCTCGGTCATGCCCGGGCCATATCACAGGTCGTCGTCGTGGCCCGCGATATCGCGTGAGCCGTGGATGATCCGATCGATCATCACGATCCCAGCCTGGACGCGGTACAGGATCAGGTCGTTGCCCGCGATCAGCATACGCACATCGAGTCCGGTATCGCGAGCAGGTTTGCCGCGGAAGGGGTGGAGCGCGAGCCTGAGGCGGCGTTCCTTCGGTGCGGCGACAAATCGTCGAGCCCGAGCAGGGCTATCGGTCGCAATGTAGTCGCCGATATCTCTGAGGTTCTGGGCCGCGGGCGCGGAGATGACGACGCGCTTCACGCGTCGCTGTCCGGGGTCCTGTAGCGTTCTTCCACCTCGCCGAATACGATCTCGGCCGGCTGATAGTTGCCGCCCTCCACGCCTTCGCGCCACGACTGCCGGAGACGCGCAGTCCGGGCCTCCCGGCTGCTCAGCAAGCGAAGGGCCGCTTCCACGACCTCGCTCTCTGGACCGTACCGGCCGGTTCCAACGAGAGCATTGAGAAGGGGCGCGGAACGACAATCGAGAAGATTTCGACAGACGACGAATGTGCGCGCGACTCTCGCCGCGCGCAATCCCGCCCTCACACCCGCATCGGCATCAGCACGTAGAGCGCAGGCGCCCCTTCGCGGTCCTGGATCACCGTCGGCGAGCCGGGATCGGCGAGGCGGAAGAGCGCGGTGTCGCCGTCGAGCTGGGCCGTGATGTCGAGGAGGTAGCGGGCATTGAAGCCGATATCGAGCGGTCCGGATTCGTAATCGACGTCCAGCTCCTCGGTCGCCGAGCCCGAATCCGGGTTGTTGACCGAGAGCGACAGGCGCCCATCGGTCATGGCGAGCTTCACCGCCCGGCCGCGCTCGGAGGAGATGGTCGAGACGCGGTCGACCGCCTTGGCGAACTGGTCGCGCTCCACCGTCAGGCGCTTGTCGTTGCCGGTCGGGATGACGCGCTGGTAATCCGGGAAGGTGCCGTCGATGAGCTTCGAGATCAGGGTGACGCCCGACGAGAAGCTGAACCGCACCTTGGCCGACGAGATCTCGACGCCGACGGTCTCGCCGCCATCCTCGACGAGCTTCTGGATCTCGGCCACGGCCTTGCGCGGCACGATGATGCCCGGCATGCCGCCGCTGCCCTCCGGCGCCTCCATCTGGACGCGGGCGAGGCGGTGTCCGTCGGTGGCGACGGCCCGCAGCTTGAGCGAGCCCTCGGCCTCGATGGTGTGGAAGAAGATGCCGTTGAGGTAGTAGCGCGTCTCCTCGGTGGAGATCGCGAACTGGGTCTTGTCGATGAGGCGCTTGAGGTCGACGGCCGGCAGCTCGAAGCGGTGCGGCAGCTCGCCGGCGGCGAGGTCGGGGAAGTCGGCCTCCGGCAGGGCGCCGAGGGTGAAGCGCGAGCGGCCGGAGCGGATCAGCATCTGGCCGGTCTCGCCGCTGGTCTCGAGCGAGACCTGGGCGCCGTCGGGCAATTTCCGGACGATGTCGTAGATGACGTGGGCCGGCACCGTGATGGCGCCGCCATCGACCACGTCGGCGGGAATCGTCTCGGTCACCTCGATGTCGAGGTCGGTGGCCTTGAGCTGGAGGCCGTCCGGCCCGGAGCGCAGCAGCACGTTCGACAGGATCGGGATCGTGTTGCGCCGCTCCACGACGCGGTGCACGTGGCCGAGCGACCGAAGGAGGGCCGCGCGCTCGACGGTGACTTTCATCAGGGTGATCCGTGTCTCGTACGACCGACCGAGCAAGGCCGGCAAAAGCAACCGTGGCCCCGTGCACGCACGGGAGCGGAACTTTGGCGAAGGCGCACACCGAAGGCAAGCCGGCGGCGGATGGCGCGGTCGCGCACCCCTCCGCCGCCTGTGCAAGACGTGTGGGCGATCAGTCCTGGAGCATGCGCTTCAGGAGCTCGACCTCGTCGCAGAGCGCCGTATCCTCGCCGATCGCCTTCTCGATCTTGCGCACCGCGTGCAGCACCGTGGTGTGATCGCGCCCGCCGAAGCGCCGGCCGATCTCCGGCAGGGAGCGCAGCGTCAGCACCTTGGAGAGGTACATGGCGATCTGGCGCGGCTTGACCACCGCGGCGGTGCGGCGCTCGGAGAGGATGTCGGAGCGCGAGACGTTGTAGCGGCTCGCCACCAGCTTCTGGATGTCCTCGATCTTGACCCGCTTCGGCTCGCGGTTCTTCACGAGGTCGCGGATCGCCGTCTCGGCGGTGTCGAGGGTGACGGGGGCGCCGGTGAGCGTGGCGTGAGCCAGGAGCCGGTTGACCGCGCCTTCGAGGTCGCGGCCATTGGCGGTGATCGCCTTGGCGACGTACTCGGCGACCGCCGGTCCGACCTCGAAGGCCGGATGCGAGGCCCGCACGGCTTCCAGCCGCGATTGCAGGATCGAGGCGCGCAGGGCCTCGTCGAGCGTGCCGATCTCGACCACCAGGCCGCCGGCGAGGCGCGAGCGCACCCGCTCGTCGAGGGCTTCGAGCTCCGTCGGCGGCCGGTCGGCCGCCACCACCACCTGGCGCCCGGCATCGATGAGCGCGTTGAGGGTGTGGCCGAACTCGGCCTGGATCGAGCGGCCCTGGATGAACTGCACGTCGTCGAGGATCAGGACGTCGATCGCCCGCAGCTTCTCCTTGAAGGCCAGCGCGCTCTGGGTCTTCAGCGCGTTGACGAAGCCGTACATGAAGCGGTCGGCGGTGAGATAGATCACCCGACGTCCGGCATGCTTCACCGCGTGGCCGATGCCGTGCAGCAGGTGCGTCTTCCCTAAGCCCACGCCGGCATGGAAGTAGAGCGGGTTGTAGAGCGCCGGCCCGCCATCGTGCCGGGCGACCCGCTCGGCGGCGGCATGCGCGAGCGCGTTCGAGCGGCCGACCACGAAGCTCTCGAAGGTCAGGCGCGCGTCGAGGGGGGCGCCGCCCAGATCGCCTTCCGGCGCAGACCCACGGGCGGTGCGCTCGGGCTCGGGCGCCTCGGCGGCCGGGCTCGGGCTCGACACCGGGCGCGGGCTCGGCGCAGGCTTCGCCGCCGCGGCGGCTCCGGGGCGGGCCGGCGCCATCGCGCCGCGCACCCCGACCTCCAGGCTCTCGATGCCGTCGGCCTCGCTGCGGAAGGTGGCGAGCACCCGGTCGATGTAGTGCGATTCGATCCAGCTCTTCAGGAACCGGGTCGGCACCGTCAGGCGGGCGACGCCGCCGGAGACCTCCTGCAACTCGAGCCGGGCGAACCAGCTCGCGAACACGTCCTCGCCGAGTTCCGCCCGCAGGCGGCGCTTCACCCGTTGCCAGGCGCCCGCGATCTCGGCTCCTGCGATCTCGCCGCGGCCGTCGTCGCCGTTGCCGCCACGGCCGGAGCCGACCCCTTCCGCCAAGCTGCCGTCCACACGCAT